>JAISQU010000195.1 GCA_031274005.1 Spirochaetales bacterium | reverse complement strand
CCCCTGGGTCGCGCCAGGGATTGCAGCGTAAATCCTTTTGGCACAGCCAAAAGATTGAAGCGGAAAGCCCGGTTTTTTGCGAAGCAAAAAAGGCGCACGGAAAAAATTGGTGCACCCTTCCCTGGCCGGCGTACAGCCTGCCTAAAGGCAGTCTGCCGGAATATAAGGGCAGGGGCTTTTGCATACGCCGGGCCGCGGCGCTTGGTTTTGCAGGCTCCCGGCTTCGCCGTGCGTTTCCAGGGCCTCGTTTTTTCACTGTTTCGGTGAAAAAAAACGCGCGCAAACAGGAATTATGCCTGTACGCTTTTTGTCGATGTGCTATACTCCGGGTATATGAGTTCAAAAATAAATCCGCTTAAACTTCCCGTATATGCGCAGCGGGAACGTATTCTGAAAGCCCTTGGGGAAAATCAGGTTATTGTTGTTGAGAGTCCTACGGGATCGGGAAAGACGACTCAACTGCCGCTGATACTTCACGAGGCGGCTTATTCCGCGCAGGGGGTGATAGGCGTAACGCAGCCGCGGCGCATTGCCGCTATTTCTGTCAGCGATTATATAGCGCGGCAGACAAAGTCTTCGGTTCCGGGGCTGGTTGGCTACAAGATGCGTTTCGAGGATAAAACGGATCTTTCAACGCGCATCAAGATTATGACGGACGGGATTCTTTTGCAGGAGATAAAGGGCGATCCGCTTTTGTCGCAGTACAGCGTTATCATTGTGGACGAGGCCCATGAGAGGAGCCTGAACATTGATTTTATTCTGGGGCTTTTGAAGCGCGTGCTTGAGGCCAGAAGCGGTTTTAAGGTTATCATTTCTTCGGCGACGATTAATGCCGAGGTTTTTTCCGAATATTTCGGAGGCTGCCCTATTGTGCGCATTGAGACGCAGATGTTTCCGGTTTCGCTTATCTACGATGTTCCGGATAAGCAGAAGGAGGCGAAGAACGACAGGGAAAAAGACGAGGCTCTTCTTCTTAAAGTTGTGCAGATTGTCGAGCGCATCGTTTCGGACAAAAGAGGCGGGGATATTCTTGTGTTTCTGGCGGGAGAAAAACAAATTAAGGACTGCGCGGCTCTTTTGCAGACTATGCCTTTCCACCGCAAGCTGATGATTATGCCTTTGTATTCGCGGCTTTCAAAGGAGGAGCAGGAGCTTGTTTTTTTTCCTACGCCGCGGGGGAAAATCAAGATTATTATCGCGACGAATATCGCGGAGACAAGCGTTACCATTAACGGAATTACATCGGTACTTGATTCGGGTCTTGCCAAGCTGAACTATTACAATCCCCGCACGTATACCTCAAGCCTTGTGGAAGGGCCTATTTCGAAGTCTTCTTGCAACCAGCGCAAGGGCCGCGCGGGCAGAACCCAGGCGGGAAGCTGTTACCGTTTGTATTCAAAAAATGATTTTGAGGCGCGGCCGCTGTACACGACCGAGGAGATTTTCCGCACAGATTTGTCGGAGGTGGTTCTGCGTATGGCGGAAATCGGGATAACGGAGTTTGAGTCTTTCGATTTTATTTCGCCGCCGGGAAAGGCGGGTATTGTGAGCGCGGTGGAAACTCTTTTTCTTCTGGACGCTCTTGATAAGGACCGGAGGCTTTCGCCTGTAGGAAAACTTATGGTGAACTTTCCGCTTATTCCCCGGCATTCGCGGATGATTGTCGAGGCGATTATGAATTACCCCGATGTTATTGAACAGACGCTTATCGCGGCAAGTTTTCTTACCGGCAACTCTCCTTTTCTTTTGCCTCAGGGCGAGGAGATTACCGCGCGCAACGCTCATCACACTTTTCGGGACCCCGCGGGAGATTTTGTGTCGTACCTGAAAATCTTCCGCGCGTATGAGGCCGCGCCGCGCAAAGACGCTTTCTGCGAGCGTTATTACTTTGACGCGCGCATTATGTCGGAGATCAAAAATGTAGAGGAGCAGCTTGCCCTCATTGTCGGCGGCATGGGTATTCCCGTCAGCTCCGGCGGGCCGGTGGATCATTATCTTTCGGCGGTGGCGCGCGGGCTTATTCAGTTTGTGTGCGCGCGCACCGGCCGCGGGGTGTACCGCAGTCTGACGGCGGAAAGAATACTGATTCATCCAAGTTCGGTTATGTTTCGCGAGAGTCCGCGGTATATCGTCGCCGGCGAAATTGTACGCACCTCGCGGATGTACGCCCGTTCCGTATCGCCGCTGGAAAAACTCTGGCTGGGCGATATTTCGCCCGCTCTGGCGAAGCGCTTTGGTGAATCTGATTTCCGTTCTTCCGAAAAAAGCGATGAACTGAAATCGAAAGCCGCCGGGGACCTCAGGCCCGGTAAAGACAAGCGGGGGCGCAGGGAGAGGGAGCAAAAAGACACGACATGGCAGATTACTCTTGGGGGCGGAATTTTCGAACTGAAGCCCTGGAAGGGCAAGAAAAAAATCGCCATTCTGCCCTGGCAGGATATTGCCCGGCTTGCCGCCGAAGACCCGCAGATACCGGCCGGCTGCGCCGGTCTTCGCGGAAAAATTCTCTACGAAAATTATGAAATAAGTCCCGGCGAAAATCTGCCGGCGCTTTTGCGCCTCGCGCGTTTTGTCAATCCCGTCAGGGATATTGTCCGCGAGTGGCCGCGCAAAAAAAACTTTGATTCTTTAGGAGTCCGCGCCGCCCTGGTGCAAAGCCTTGGCTTTATACTGAAGCTTGCCCGCCTCAAAAAGGGCGAAAAGGTCTTCGGTTTTCTTGCCCTGCATACCGACGACAGCGGCCGGTACTGGTTCAAGGCGGGCAAGAGTTTTCCCGGCGCTCTGGAAACAAGCCTGGCAAGCCTCGAAGCCCTTGCCGGCGAACTCGGGGGAGAGCAGGACCCCGCCCTGATAGACTCTGTAAACGCCGCGTACAGGAGGCTTACCGCGATGCTGGAGGCCTAGGAGCCTGTTGCGCTTAAGGCATTGTCTAATAATAACAACTACATCTTTATACACCGCTATTTAACTTTCTTATGAGGTTTTATATCATAGTTCCAGGCGCCGTGAAAGGTATGGATTGTATGCGGGTCCATACCCCAACAAAAATTCGTAACGCCCATGGCCTGAAGATGGTTCCCGGAGATGCGGTATTTTTAACCGATGACGGTAACCACACGGTGAGAAAATTCACTTTGGATAGAAAACTGCTTTTCACCATAGGAACGCCGGATCAGCCGGCGCCTTTTATGAGCGGGAAACCCTTTAATAGGTGCTGCCGGGCGGCCGTATCGCCCCAGGGAGAAATATACGTTGCCGATGGTTACGGCAATGGATGTGTACATAAATTTACCCCGGATGGAAAATTTATTAAGTCCTGGGGGCAGACAGGAAGCGGCCCCGGAGAGTTTAATGTTGTACACAGCGTTTGCTGCGACGCGGATGGATGGGTGTATGTTGCCGACCGGGAGAATCACCGCATACAGGTATTTGACGGCGAAGGACGTTTTCAAACGGAATGGCACAATTTGCACCGGCCATGCGGACTTTATATGCTGGGAGAAAAGAATCCGACTTTTTTTGTCGGCGAACTCTGTCAACAGATTAAGACAAACCATTATCCCAATTTGGGGCCGCGTTTAAGTATTTTGGATCATCGCGGGAATTTGTTGGCGCGAATCGGCGGCAAACAGTTTGGTCTGGGGCTTGATGAGTTTACCGGTCCGCACGGGTTGGCAACGGGTTCAAACGGCGACCTTTATGTTGGCGAAGTGGCGGTCGCTCAGTGGAAATTCTATTGGCCTGACAAACCGGCGCCGGATGCGTAAAACCCTCCCGCGCCCCGGCTATGGCCTTGCCTGCACAGTACAGATCTCCGATTGAAGGCTTTCAGCGTTGTCATCAGGCGTGACATAATAAACCGCGGAGACTTTGTAATAGTATGTCGTCCACGGGGTTAAACCCGTATCTGTATGTAAAGTGAGAGTTATGCCGGTTTCTATTGCCGTATATGCGCTGCTGGCCGCGTCAAAGCGGTAAACTTTATAGGAGCTCGCCCCCGAAACCGCGGGCCAGGAAATAGTTATACTGCCTGAGGCATTGGCCTGCCCTGTTACCCCTGTGGGCGCCTCCGGAGCGGTAGAAACACTGCAGGCGCTTGATTGAACACTTTCAGCGCTGTTGTAAACCGCGGAGACTTTGTAAGAGTATGTCGTCGCCGGATCTAAACCCGTCGCCGGAGTCAAACCCATATCCCTATATGAAGTTGCGATTATGTCGCGCGCTATTTCCTTATATGTGTTTTCGACCGTGTCGAAGCGGTAAACTTTATAGGAACTCGCCCCCGGGACCACGGGCCAGAAAAGGGTTATACTGTTTGAGGAGCTGGACTGCTTTGCCAGCCCAACGGGCGCCTGCGGAGCGGTAGAAGCGGCATACGCGAACGTCGCGCTTTCAAGAGCATTATAAACCGAGTGAACTTTGTAATGGTATCTCGTCGCCGGAGTCAAAGCGGAATCTGTATCCTTATATGAATCTGCGGTTATGTTGCTTGCAATTTCCCCGTATGTACCTGTACTGCCGTCCTCGCGGTAAACCTTATAGAACACCCCCTGGGTCACCCCGTCAATCGGGTCCCAGAAAAGGGTTATACTGTCAAAGGCCGATTCAATCTTTGTTACTTCGGGGACAGCCGGAGGGGTATCGCAGGAGACATCCGCGGTTTTCGGGCCTTCAACATTATCAGGATATATCGCGGAGATCTTGTACGAGTATGTCCTTGCCGGATCGAGCTCTGTATCTGAGTAGAAATTAGATGCCCAGCTTTTTTCCGCGACGCCGCCCCTGGTGTCCGTGCGGTAAATTTTATAGGACACGGCCCCCGAAACCGGATTCCAGAAAACATTGATAGGATCGTCTTTTTTTTCTGTCTTTACCTCCTGCGCAATGGTGGAGATATAAGCCGACGGGTCACTTTCGTCCCCCATAAAATTAACCACGGCAACTTTGTAATAGTACGGGGTAGATAATGCGCCGCTTACGGAAGTATCCTCGATAACAGGGAATACCGGATCAGGGCTCATCAGCTGCATATCCTCATCCGCGCCGCTTAAAGCCCGCCATACCTTATATCTTGCCGCCCCCGGAACCTGATCCCATGATACCGTTATACGCTCATCGCTTTTCAATTCAATTTTCAGACCCCAGGGCACGGAAACAGATTTGGTGGTTGCAAGAACCGGGGCTGAAGGAGAGCTTTCACCCGCATAGTCCTTTGCCGCGGAAATTTTATAATAGTAATCAGCCGGATCAGGAAGCGTGTACGTATCGGTATAGGACAACGATGGGGCGGGAATAACAGCAATCAGGCTGTACGGCCCGTCGTTTACGCGGCGATACAGGGAATAGCTTATGGCATCCGGAACAGCGTCCCAGGATAGTATTTTTTCGCCGGCGGCGTCAAGCGTGACTATCAGATTTGATGGCGGCGCGACATTGACGGAGCCGGGCCGGCCGGTCTCCTCATCAATACCGGTGACCGGCATTTTGCACGCCGCCATAAAAACCAGTAACAAAGCTGTAACAATTTTTGTTTTTTTCACTTCCGCATACCTTTTTAAAAACTGAGAAAACCCATTTCAATGCCTATCCCTATGGACAGCATATTCCGTTTGTATATGTCCGTGTTAAAGCGGCTGTTTCCCAAATCCCTCAGATAACGCACATCCAGAAATAAAACCCCGTCTGCAAGGGCAATGCCCGCGCTGCCTCCTATGGCAAGGCCCATACGTATGGCGGAGCTTGCGGATTCGGACTCGTTGTGGAAACTGTCGCGCCTTTCCAGTTTGTTCAGGGGGACAGAAGCATACATGCCGCCAAAACCGGCAAGAGACAGTCTTCCCGGCCTGAAAGTCGCTTTCGCAAGAAGGGGAAGCAAAAGTGAACGCTGGGTAAAGGTGTATGTGGTATTATAGAGATATTGGGGAACTCCGAAGGCCGCGCGGGTTTCGTTCTTCCGGTGAACCTCCGCCGAATCCTCGGTTATGGCTAATTCCGTCTGAAGCGCAAAAAGTTCGGTCAACTGCAGGGCAAAATGTACCGCGCCATCAAAAGAAACACTGTTTTTAACGTTACTGCCGCTGTAGGCCGTCCCCTGTGTATCATAAGAATGTACGGACCCGCCCGCGCGCAGTCCCATGTAAAAACGCTTGTGCTTCCAAAGTTCCCCCGGAAGAATGGTTGTTTGAGCGAAACAGATTCCCCCATACATAATCAGCGCAACGCACAGCAGGTATTTTTTCACTATGATTCTCCGTCTCAAACAAATACATCCGGACAAACGCGCGCATCCATTGCCGGATATATTCTATGGACTAAAAGGCTAAAACCCGTCACAGAATATATCTGTCACAGTCAGAGTGTCAAGGGAACGCCCGCCTCATAAAAAACCGCGGACGACACAGACAAGAAAGCAAAAATTGAAGAGAAAATCACAGTCCCCCCTTTTTCCCTATCGTCCGTGCCGTCCGTGAGGTCTGTGGTTAATTCTTACTTCTTCATTATACTTTTAGCCTAATCAAGGTTCTAGTTTACCACCTGCCGCGCTGTGGTGCGCTCGAAAATCATGCTGTCCTGAAAGCCGTCGATGCCGCGCACCCAGCCCAGGAACTTTTCCGCTTCATTCTGATTCGTATAGGGGCCGATACGCAGACGGTAGAGTTTGGGGCCGTCTGCATAGAACACCTGTCCCGCGAGGCCCTTCGCCTTGAGGACTTCGTTCAGTTCTTCCGCTCGGTCACGGCTTGAAAACGCGCCTACCTGTATGGAAAATTCCCTGACCTGCACGGTTTTCGCCGCGGGCGCCGGTTTTGCGGCGGGTTTTGCAGGCGCTGGCGTTACCGTGGAATCCGGGGTTCGGGGTTTGCTGACGGCGGGAACGGTTTCTTTTTTTACAGCGGGGGCGGCGGCCTGCGGAAGCGTAACCGCGGGCGGGTAGGGGGCGGCGGAATTGCTCCGCGCGGGATCCGTTTCCGCGGGTTTTTCCTCAGGGGTTTCCCCGTAGACTATGATGAGATCGTCCCCGGGAACCGGCTCGCTCTGGGTCAGGGCAGGAATTTCATTGCGGCGTACCCACTCAATGGGGTCTCCGGCTAAAGCTTCCGCCGATTCAACGGCCATGGGAGTTCCCGCCGCCTCTTCGCGGGGATAAAAAAACCATAATCCAACGCTTAAAATGGCTGCCAGAAACAAGGCAACCGAGAGAATGATTAAAAGTGTTTTATTCTGTTCCATAACCTGCTCCATCATGTGAAACGGGCCGCAGCCTTCAGAACCGCCTCGCGCAGTTCTTTGCGGGTTCCCGAGTTTCTCACTGTTATAGTATCGGCAGGCAAATAAGAAGATTGAGGAATCAGTGCGCGCTGTTTCCATATCCTGCGGAAGACCGCCATGATGCCCAGGCTGTCGCGCGCAAGGCCCCGGTTGATTCTGTCAAGCAGGGGAGCTTCTATAATAATGATGTGGTCGCAGAGTTTGTCAAGGCCTCCGGAAAAAAGCAGGGCCGCGTGCACGACTACAGGCCCGCGGGAGGCTTCCAGAAGCGCCGCGGTTTTCTCCCTCACGCGGGGATGCACTATGGCCTCAAGGGTTTTGAGTTTTGCGGAATCCGCAAAGACTATGCCGCCCAGCTTTTTTCTGTCGACCGCGCCGTTCGGGCCAAGAATACGCTCCCCGAAAGCGGCGGTAACCTCATCCGGGCGCTCAGCCAGAACCTCATGTCCCAAGCCGTCCACGTCGATAACGCGGAACCCCGCTTCGCCCAGTATGCCGGCGGCCTCGCTTTTGCCGGAGCAATATTTTCCGCACAGCCCTATAATCACAGGTGCATCTCTCCCCAGCTTTTTCCTGTCTCAATGCTGACCCGCAGGGGAACGCTCAGGAGGCAGGCGCCTTCCATTTCGCGGCGCACAAGCTCTTCCATAACGGGAACCTCGTCTTTGGGAACTTCAAAGATAAGCTCGTCATGCACCTGCAGCAGGAGTTTCGAGGCGAGCTTTTTTTCGCGCAGGGCGGCGGCTATGCGCAGCATGGCGAGTTTAACGATGTCCGCGGCGCTCCCCTGAATGGGAGTGTTAACGGCCACGCGCTCTGCGCCCATTTTTTCCGTTTTGTTGCGGCTGTTGATGGCGAAGATGAGGCGCTGTCTGCCCAGAATTGTTGTGACGCTGCCGGTCTGTTCGGCGTTTGCCACTGTTTCGCCTATGAACTTCTGTATTTTGCCGTAACGCTCAAAGTAGGAATCAATGAATCTGCGCGCCTCGTGCCGCGCTATGCCCAGCTCCCGCGCCAGGCGGAAGGCGCTCATACCGTACATGACGCCGAAGTTGATGGTTTTGGCAATGCGCCTTTGGTCGGGGCTTACATCATCAGCGCTCACCCCAAAAATAAGGGCCGCCGTCATTTTGTGCACATCCGTGCCTTTCAGAAAGGCATCGCACAGCCCCGGATCGCCGGACAGATGAGCAAGGATGACAAGCTCAATCTGCGAATAATCGGCGGAAAGAAAAACCTTGCCCCGCGCCGGAACAAAAGCGCCGCGGATGCGCCTGCCCTCGGCTTCCTTTATAGGAATGTTTTGCAGATTGGGGTCTTTGCTGGAAAGCCTCCCCGTGGCCGTGCCCGTCTGCTGAAAGTTCGTATGCAGCCTGCCGGTTTTGGCGTTGATGAGTTTGGGCAGGGCGTCCACATACGTTGATTTCAGTTTTGAAAGAGTCCTGTGCTGAAGAATGCGCGCCGGTACGGGGTCTTCGGCGGCAAGCTCCTCCAGGACGGATGTATCGGTGGAGTAGCCTGTACGCGTTTTTTTTGTGGGCCGGAGTTTTCTTTCTTTGAAAAGAACATCCTGAAGCTGCTTTGTCGAGTTGATGTTAAACTCGCGCCCGACAAGCCCGAAGATTTGACCCTGCAAGGCGGCGAGATCTTTTTCCAGTTCCGCCCCGTAGGTTTCAAGAACGGAAGGCTCAAGGCGTATGCCCTCAAGTTCCATATCCGCGAGGATGCGCACCAAAGGCATTTCCAGATCAAAAAAAAGTTTATCCAGCCTGCGTTCCCGCAGCAGTCCGGCAAAAACCTCATAGAGCCGGAAGGTGATGTCCGCGTCTTCGGCCGCGTAGCGGGTGGCGGTTTCTATATCGACCACGTCAAAAGTCTCACCCTTAGGGACTACCTCCTCATAATGAATAGTCTGGTAGCGCAGATATATTTCCGCAAGCCTGTCCATGTTGTAAGTCCCCGCGTCGGCGGAAAGCAGCCAAGCGGCTATCATCGTATCGAAGCCGGGAGTAAAATCAACGCCCAGGCGGCGCAGTATTTTGTAATCGAATTTGATATTCTGCCCCACAATAAAAGCCTGCGGATCTTCCAGAAGATTCTTTAGGCGGGGGAGGGTCTCCTTCAGGCCCAGCCCTTCCCCGAAAGGCGCCATGACAGGTACATAACAGGCCCTCCCGCTTTCTATGCAAAGGGAGAAGCCGGCCAGATTCGCGTGGAAGGGGTCTACGCCGGTGGTTTCGGTATCAAAGGCGAAAATCTTTGCCTGCCGCGCCCTTTCTATCCACGCGTCGAGGGCCGCGAGGTCCGTTACGCTTTCATACGCTGCCCGCGCCGCGTCGTATTTTGCGAGAGGCTGCTGCTGTTGTGAATCTACGGTAATGGCCTCAGCCCCTGAGGTTTTTTCTTTCGCGTCCGCGGAAGCCCCTTCTTCTTCGTCAGGCGCCGCGCCGCCGAAGTCCAGTTCGCCGGGTTGTTCCCCGCCTTTTTCGGGCCCGCCGAATTTCTTCACCTCACCCGCGAGACTCTTCAGGCCCTCGCGCAGAAAAATCGGAACCGCGGCCTGCGCGTCCAGAAGCGGCAGGGGGGGGACATCCTCCACTTCCACATCGGTTTTCAGAACAATGAGCTTCCGGCTCAGGGCCACCTCCTCGCGGGCATCTTCCAGCTTTTTGCGCCAGGCCGCGCTTTTAACCTCCTCAAGGCGGGAGTACAGGGTCTCTACGCTGCCAAAATCCTTAAGCAGCGCGACAGCGGTTTTTTCTCCTATACCCTTTGCGCCGGGGATATTGTCCGAACTGTCGCCCACAAGCGAAAGGTAGTCGATAATCTGCTCAGGGTAAACGCCCCAGTTTCCGAAAACCTCATCACGGCCGGTCTCGATAAAAGCGCCCTTGTCGGGACGCAGAACCTTGACATCCCCGCCCACCATTTGCAGAAGATCCTTGTCGCCCGAAATAATATAGCAGGGCCGGCCTTGCGCATCGCATTTCTTCGCCAGCGTCGCCATTATATCGTCGGCCTCCACCCCGTCCACGCGTATGGCCGGAATTCCCAGCGCGGCGGCTATCTCTTCGATGACGGGAATCTGCTCCCGCAAATCCTCCGGCGTCTTCTGCCGCGTTATCTTGTATTCGGCGTACATTTTGTGCCGGAAAGTCGGCGTTTTCGAGTCCAGCGCGATGGCGAAATAGGCGGGTTTTTTTTCCGCGAACAAGGCAAAAAGCGAGCGGTAAAACCCGAAAAGGGCGGAGGTGTTCTTTCCCTGCGCGTTGCGCAGCGGATTACGGATAAAAGCGAAATAAGAGCGGTAAATCAGGCTGTATCCGTCAAGGAGATAAAGCGCTTCTTTCATGCCTCAACTATATACCATATTGAGAAAAATTTTAACTCTATAAGGGGAATTCACACTGTTTTCCTCTTTTAATAAATAAATCAACCATGTATAATAATGCAATGGAATTATGAACCGATCCGGGGATATGCAGCGATTAAAAAGGGGGAGCATTTGGCGTATGGGTAAGCTTAAAATAATGGCCAGCCTGTATATCATAGGATTGCTCCTTTTATGTATATCCGGCTGCGGCGGGGAGGGGCCGGGGACCGGGGATAATGCTTCCGGTTATATTTCTTACCGCGATATACCGGGGGTGAGCGAAGAAGAAATAGCGGCTATAGAGGCCCTGAAGACGCGGCGGAGGGCCCTCATCTACGGCATGACTTTATCCACCGACGCTTTTTTTGATCAAGCTGACAACATGGCAGGATTTTCCGCCTTATTCTGCCAATGGCTTACGGGCCTGTTCGGGATAAACTTTGAACTGGCCATCTATGACTGGGATGTTTTGATTAGCGCTTTAAGATCCCGGGAGATCGATTTTACCGGGGAACTGACCAAAACAGCAGAAAGGCTGAAAACATATTATATGACCGACGCCATCGCCGAGCGGGGGATTAAACTCTTTCGCATCAGGGGCAGCGATAAACTGTCGGAAATTGCCAAAACCCGGCCCCTGCGCTATGCCTTTTTAGAGGGAACGGTAACCCATGATCAGATCGGGACCCTGGAAAAGAATGCCTTTGAGATGGTTTTTGTCGATGGTTATGAAACAGTCTACCGGATGCTCAAGAGCGGCGAAGTCGACGCATATGTTGAAGAAGAAGTTTCCGAAACCGCTTTTGAGGTCTACGGCGATGTGTCTGTCGAAGACTTTTTTCCGCTGACCTACTCCATGGTATCCCTGTCAACCGCGAATCCCGAACTTGAACCGATTATTTCGGTGGTTCAGAAAGCCATACAGAGCGGCTTAATTTATCACATTTTGAGCCTGCATGACCGGGGGCGCGAGGATTACAGGCGCTATAAGCTGTTTACCCGGCTCAACGGGGATGAAAAGAACTACATTCGGGACAGGATAACATCAAATAGTCCTGTTCCTGTAGCCGCCGAATATGACAATTATCCCTGCAGTTTTTACAATACATCGGAAAAGGCATGGCAGGGCATCTCCTTTGACGTGCTCAAAGATGTTGAGGCCCTTACCGGGCTCAAGTTTAACCTGGTGAACCGGGCGCGAACGGAACGGCCCGAACTTTTAACCATGCTTGAAACGGGCGGCGCGGCAATGATTACGGCCTTGAACCGTTTTGAGGGACAGGAAGGCGGCTTCCTCCTGCCCGAGGTCTCGTATCAGACCGATTACTACAGCCTTATCTCCCGCGCTGATTACAGGGATATTCACCTGCATGAGGTCATATATAGCGCCATAGGGCTGGTAGAGGACTCCGCTTTTGCCGGGGATTTTCGGAAATGGTTTCCCTTTGCCCTCACAAAAGAATATACAAACTTCGATAACGCCTTTAACGCTCTTGAATGGGGAGAAATTGACTTTGTCATGGCCACCAGTAACCTGCTGCTCGGCTTAACCAATTATAAGGAGCGGCTGGGCTTCAAGGCGAATATCGTTTTTAAGGGATACCAGGAATACACCTTTGGCTTTCATAGAGATGAGCCTGTGCTCTGTTCGATTATATCAAAAGCCATGCTGCTCATTGATACGCAGACTATATCCGAGCGCTGGAGCCGGCGGGTCTTTGATTACCAGGGAAAACTGGCCCGGGCGCAAATTCCCTGGCTCATCGGCCTTTCGTCTCTGATGCTTTGCCTGCTTGCCCTGCTCCTGGCCATGTTACTGCGGCACAGGCGGGGAGAAAAGCAGCTTGAAATAATGGTACTGGAAAGGACCGGGGAACTGGAACAACAAACACGGGTGGCCGAAACCGCTTCCCGTGCAAAAAGCGCCTTTCTCGCCCGGATGAGTCACGAGATCCGTACCCCCCTCAACGCCATCATAGGACTCTCTGAGGTGGAGCTTCAGGACAAGATTCCCCCCGGGAGCCGGGAGAATCTGGAAAAAATATACAGCTCCGGCTGCACTCTTCTGGAAATTATCAACGACATCCTGGACATATCAAAAATCGAGGCGGGTAATTTTGAGATTACGCCGGTAGACTATGACCTGGCGGGGGTAATTAACGACACGATACAGCTCAATATCGTGCGCATAGGTTCCAAGCCCATAGAGTTTAAATTAAAACTCAACGAAACTATTCCCCGCCGTTTATTCGGGGACGAGCTGCGGATTAAACAGATTCTGAACAACCTTTTGTCGAACGCCATAAAATATACCGGGAAGGGAGAGGTTATTCTGGAAGCAGACTGGGAGCGGCAGGGAGATACCGCGTGGATACACTTTGCGGTACGGGATACGGGAAGGGGTATCAGAAAAGAGGATATGGGAAAGCTGTTTACCGAGTACACGCAGTTGGATGTCATGGCGAACCGGAAGATCGAGGGAACAGGGTTGGGCCTGTCCATCACCAGGGGTTTTGTGGAGATGATGGGCGGGAAGATTACGGTAGAAAGCGAATACGGAAAAGGGAGCGTGTTTGAGGTATGGCTGCCCCAGGGGATAGAAGATGAAGAGCCCATAGGAAAAGAGCTCTCGGATCAACTGCAACGTTTTCAGTTTTATGAAGACCGCAGCCGGCGGGGAAATATTATCCGGTACAATATGTCCTATGGGAAGATTCTGGTGGTGGATGATGTCGTAATGAATCTGGACGTAATCAAGGGCCTGATAATGCCCTACGGGTTACGGGTTGATACGGCCATGAGCGGACGGAAAGCGGTGGAACTTATTCGCGAAGAGCGCGTCCGCTACGACCTGGTATTTATGGACCACATGATGCCCGAAATGGACGGGATAGAGGCAACCCGGATCATTCGCAAAGAGATAGGGACTGAGTACGCGCGGAATATACCCATCATCGCCTTAACTGCGAACGCGATAGCGGGTAACCGTGAATTATTTTTGAGCAACGGGTTTAATGATTATATCTCAAAACCCATAGACATTAAGCAGCTTGATATGGCGCTCAATAAATGGGTGCGGGACAAACAAAGCGAGGAGACTCTGAAACAGGCGGAAGAAGAGGCCCGCAAGCAGGAACAGCAAAAGGCAGGGGATGCAAAAAACAGCGCCGGGAGTGATGACCGGCTGTTCTTTGAGCGGCCCATCAGAGGTATAGACCTTGAAGCTGCCGGTTCTCTTTATGGGAACAGCGTCGCCACGTATATGCCGGTACTCAAATCATTCGTTACCCATACCCCCGTGCTTTTAAAAGAAATATCCGCGCTTATCGAAGGGGCTCTGCCGCAGTACGCGATTAAGGTACACGGGCTAAAAGGTTCCTGCGGTACTGTCTGCGCCCCGCGGGCTGCCGAACTGGCGCGGGGGCTGGAAACAGCGGCTAAGGCGGGAGACCTCGATTTTGTGAGGACTCATCACGGGGAGATGGAACAGTCTGTGCGAGATCTTACGGAAGAACTTACGGTCAGGCTGGCGGAGTGGGAAGCGGATAAACCGGAAAGGCCGGAGGAACAAAAACCCGCTCCGGACCGGGACTTGCTGAGGCGTTTGGCCGCCGCCAGTTCGGAATACAGAACCAACGAGATAGAGGAAATACTGGGGGTTTTGGGACAATTCCGCTATGAGGCTGGCGGGGAACTTGTGGGGTGGCTTCGGGAACAGGCGGATCATTTTAATTACGAGGCGATAAAAAAACGGCTGGAAAGTTTTCTGGCTGAAGAGAATCTCCCGGCAAGATAGGGGATAATTATGAAGCGGCTTTTTTTGTATTCATTTCAAGGGAAGATTCTTTTTTCCATATTACTTTGCATGACCCTGTTTTTTGCTGTCACATGGTATATGGTCCGCTATGTTTCACGGGACATTCTTTTGCGCGAAAAAGGAGATAAACTTCTGGGTTATGCACGGGTGTTGGAAAATCTGCTTGGCCCAGGAACCTATGATGATATTTTAAGGAGTTTTGGGGCGGAAGACGCTCCATGGCAAGAAAAAGTCCGGCTCCTTAACAGGGAACTGCGGGAAATTACCGAACAGGTGGCCGGCGCGTCCGCCGGACTTGGAATAGGGTTTTATTGCCGGAGTTTGGACGCCATAGTAACCTATGGGCCGGAAGCGGAATTCGGCAATACCATCGGCCTCCCGGCGGGGCCGGATCATCCGGGACGAACGGCGATGGCCACCAATACCGTCATGGTTAGGATCGGGAGCATGGTGCGGGGGAACATCATGAACGCCATGCTCCCCCTGGAGCGCAACGGTGAAGTCATCGGCTATATATGGGCCAACGAACTGACTACGGATATCGAAAACCAATTCCAGCTGATCACCGGCCGCATACTTGCCATTTTGGGAACCATTTATGTCATCTCCGTTATCCTGACGGTGCTTCTTGCCCGCCGGACGGTTCGGGACATAAACCGCATCATCAAGGGGGTGCGCGTTTTACGCACAGACTTGAGTAAAGGCATAGAACCCGTCAAAGGCGAATTGGGAGAAGTAGCCGAAAGCATCAACGCCATGGCGGCGGATATTCTCAAGGCCGATGAGGAGCACAGGGCGCTGATGCTGGCTGAGGCGGCCAATCTGGCCCAGAGGGAATTCCTGGCCCGGATGAGTCACGAGATACGCACCCCCCTCAACGCTATCCTGGGTCTTTCCGAAGTGGAACTCAATGACCATCCCCCCGGCAGAACCCGGCTTAATCTGGAAAAAATATACAGTTCCGGCTGCACTCTTTTGGAAATTGTCAACGACATCCTGGACATATCAAAAATCGAGGCGGGCAATTTTGAGATCAGGCCGGTAAGCTATGACGTGGCGGGGGTAATTAACGACACGATACAGCTCAATATCGTGCGCATAGGTTCCAAGCCCATAGAGTT
>JAISQU010000049.1 GCA_031274005.1 Spirochaetales bacterium | reverse complement strand
ATAAAAGGTAGGCAATTTAGGATACAAGATACGCTTTTAGCGCTTTTTCCGCGCATTGCTGACAATGAAAACAGGATATTTCTGTCTCTTTGGGGTCGACATCATTAAACATATGTTTGGCAGTTCGCAAATCGCTGTGCGCATATCTAAACCATTCCCGCACCATTTTACTATCGCTCATACAGGACTACTCCTTTGGCGGCTATAGTACGCTCAATGGCGGGCTGGGTACTCCGCCATTCAAAACGGGATTTATAATTCGCAAGAACATCTACCGGTTTATAATCAGGACCGGCAAGGCTTCTGTAAATATTTTGCAAGACCAGAATTGGTTTTTCCGTCCCGTCTTTTAGCACTACATAAAAATCATAGTCGCTGTCTTCACGCGGAGTCCCGCAGGCATATGATCCAAACAAAATAATTTTTTCGCAATCGTCGCCGACCGTTGCGAGTATGTTGTTTTTTATCGCGATTATGTCCTCGTTTATCACAAGAGTTCCTTCTTAAAAGTCAGTTCCAAAATTAAACCATTTTTTGAAGCCCGTGGGCCGCGCAGCCGGTGGCTGGTCGCAATTCGGGGATACCCGAATTGCTGCTCGCCCATGCGTCCTGCGTGATATGCCACCATGCAATTGTGTCCCACAATTGCGCCGTCGTTTTAAGACGCGACGGAATTGCCTCATGGCAATTCCGCTGGCTTGTATAGGGCTGCGCCGCGCAAGGGATAGAAGCGGAAATCCTTTTTTGCCGCGGGACGCGGCAAAAAAGATTGGAGCGGATAGCCCGGCTGGTCACAATTCGGGGGTACCCGAATTGTTGCTCGCCCATGCGTCCTGGGTTTCGTACCCGCCTCCGGCGGGTACGAAATGCGCCCCAATTCTTTTTCATTGCGCCTAACACGTTTTGTCTTTATTAAAAAGGGAATAGATGACGGGAATGAGGTAGAGGGTTATGACGGTGCTTACGGTAAGGCCGCCGATGACGGTGAGGCCGATGGGCTGTATCATGGCGGAGCTTTCGCCGGGGAGGAAGGCCATGGGGAAGGTTGCCAGAATGGTTGTAAGGCTTGTCATGAGTACGGGCTGGAGGCGGTTTACTCCGGCTTCGAGGCAGGCGGTTTTTACTTTCGCGCCGCGGGATCTCAGGAGGTTGGTGTAATCCACGAGGACGATGCCGTTGTTTACGACGATGCCCGCGAGCATGATGACGCCTATGGCGCTGAACATGTTGAAGCTTTGCCCGCCGGCAAGGTAGATGGCGATGACGCCGATGAAGAGCAGGGGTATCGTAAAGAAATTGATGAAGGGGTCTTTCAGCGATTCATACTGGCCGGCCATGACGCAGAAGACAAGACCCACCGCGAGGAGGAGCAGGATAATAATTTTGCCGCCCAGTTCCTGAATGTCGGCCCAGTCGCCTGAGTATTCGACGCGCACGTCTTCAAGTATAAGAGAGGCCCGGACGCGTTCGCGGATTTTTTCCTCAACTTCCGAGGCTTCGGCGCCGGGGATAAGTTTTCCCTGAACGCGGACTATCCGGTTTTGATTTTCGCGTTTTATGTCCACGGGGCCGGACGCTTTTTCGAGTTCCGCGAAGCCGGATACGGGCATGCGCAGCCCCGCGTTGTTTTCGACAAAGATTTTATTCAGGTCGGGGATTTTGCTTTTGTCGGAATCCCGCAGCGCGAGAAAAATATCGTACTCTTTTCCGTCTTTGCGGAATACGGAGGCCGTTGTTCCGTAGACGCTTGCGCGGATTTCCCGCCCTATGCTTTCGGCGGAGAGTCCCAGGGCGTAGGCTTTTTTGCGGTCAATCACGACACGGACTTCCGGCAGGGCATCGGAGACATCCCGGGAAATTTCGACGGCTTCGGGAATTTCCGCGCGGATAAGGCTTTCAATCGAGGCCGCCGCTTCCATAACTTTTGCCAGGTCCTCGCCCTTGACCGCGATATCAATGGGATAGTCCGAAACCGAAATGCCCGCATCGTCCAGCTCGAATACCGCGCCCGGGTAATCCGCGAAATGGGAACGGAGTTTCGCCTTGACCGTTTCGGAGGTGTCTATGCGTTGCGCGAGCGGGGGCAGCGTAACGATAATGACCCCGTAATTTTCATGCAGATTGAGGAACATGCCGGCGGGGGAGACTCCGGCGGCGTGATAGATGGTTTCGTATCCCGCGACTTCTTTGCGGATAAGGGTTTCCATGTCCGCGAGAACTTCGGCGGTTTCTTCCAGGCGGCTTCCCACGGGGAGCGTGATATTGAGGGTAACGCTGTCGTCCCCCATATCGGGAAAAACGCTGATGCTCAAAAGGGGAAACCCCGCGATACTGAGCGCGAAAAGCAGGGCGCTGCCAAGGACGACAAACTTCCGGCGGCGCAGCGCGAGGGCAAGGGTTTTTCTGTAGAAGTTTGTCAGCCCGTTAATCAGGCCGCCCAAAAACCCGTCAAGCCCGCGGAGGATTTTGTTTTTTAAGGGTTTTTCTTCGCGGGTAAAAATCGGAAAAACTCTGGCCGCCAGAACAGGCACAAGAATAACGGCCACAACCAGGCTTGTTACGATTGTGGCAATAATCGTAACCATCATGTCGTTCAGAATCACTCCCAGAATTTTAAGCTGGTACCTGAAAATAATCAGGGGAACAAACACGCACACCGTTGTCAGGGCCGAGGCGATAATGGGGCTTACAACCTCCTGCCCTCCCTGTACCGCGGCCTCTTCCGGCTCTGCGCCCCGCCGCCGGTACTGAAAAATATTTTCAAGAATTACGATAGAAGAATCGACAATCAAGCCGACGCCGAGGATAAGGCCCGCCAGGGTCATAATGTTCAGGCTGATGCCCGCGAAATACAGAATAAGCAGGGTAAGCAAAACGGAA
>JAISQU010000022.1 GCA_031274005.1 Spirochaetales bacterium | reverse complement strand
GACGTGCGCAACGCCCAATATGTGCTGAGCCTGTGCGCCAGGTGGGAAAGCTGCGGACCAAAATCAGCACGCATCTCCTGGCTGGCCGCTTGATTTACACGGTTTTTGTTGGTGCACCCCGCAGGAATTTTAAATTTAACCACTGACCTCACGGACAACACGGACGAAGACGATAATTGGGTTTTTTAGTCAATTTTTGTGCCTATCCCAAAGCAGAAATCATAAGGATCGTTCATTGATTTGTCCGTGGAGCTGTCTGTGTGGTCCGTGGTTATCCTAAATTTAGAATTCCTGTTTTCCGCCTTGAGTATGTCTATCACACAATCGAAAATGATGGTATACTGTTTGTCTAATATTGATTATTTGCGGGAGAAGAATATGCGGTTGAATACACAGGAATTAAAGAACAGGGCTGAGTGGGACAAGGCGGGCATTGAACTGCCGCGTTTTGATGTGGAGGCTATGCGGGCGGCTACGAAACAGGCGCCGGCGTGGGTGCATTTTGGGGCGGGGAATATTTTCCGCGTGTATGTGGCGGCGCTGCATCAGAGTCTTTTGGACGCGGGGACGGAGAAGACCGGAATCGTCATTGTCGCGGGACGTGACGGGGAGATTATCGATAAGGTTTTCCGGCCCTGCGATAACCTGACGCTGGCGGTAACGCTGAAGGCGGACGGGGGGATTCAAAAAAAGGTGATCGCGAGTATGGCCTGCGCGCTGTGGATGGGCAGCAGGAGTGATTTTGGGGCGGTGAAGGGGCTTTTTCGCGCTTCGTCGCTGCAGATGGCGAGTTTTACGATTACGGAGAAGGGCTATAGTCTGACGGGGGGAGGGGATACTATTACCGATGAGGTCGCCTCTGATTTTGCGGCGGGGCCGGATTATCCGTCCAGCTATATGGGAAAGATCGCGGCTTTGTGCTATGAGCGTTATAAAAGCGGGAAGCTGCCTTTGGCTCTGGTGAGTATGGATAATTGTTCGCACAATGGGGACAAGCTCTTTGCGGCGGTTGAGGCTTTCGCTGTAGAATGGGCAAAGAACGGGCGCGCGGACAAGGGGTTTCCCGATTATATCCGTGACCGCGGCCGGGTGAGTTTTCCCTGGACCATGATTGACAAGATTACCCCCAGCCCGGACGCGAGCGTAAAGCAGATGCTGGAGAAACTGGGCTTTGAGGATACCGAAACGCGGGTGACGGCGAAGGGCACGCATATTTCTCCTTTTGTTAACGCGGAGGAGGCTCAGTACCTTGTTATCGAAGATGCTTTTCCCGCGGGGCGGCCCGCTTTGGAGAAGGCCGGCGTTTTGTTTACCGACCGCGCGACTGTGGACAAGGTGGAAAAAATGAAGGTGTGTACCTGCCTTAACCCCCTGCATACGGCGCTGGCGATTTTCGGCTGTCTTCTTGGGTATACAAAAATCAATCAGGAGATGAAGGACGCGGATCTTGTGAAACTGGTAGAAATCATCGGCTACAAAGAGGGGCTGCCTGTTGTTGTGGACCCCGGTATTTTGTCGCCGCAGAAATTTATCGACGAGGTTCTGAAGGTGCGCGTGCCCAATCCTTTTATGCCGGACACTCCGCAGAGGATAGCCTACGATTCGTCGCAGAAGATTCCCATCCGCTACGGCGAAACCATTAAGGCGTATCTTGCCAGCGACACGCTGGATGTGAAGGATCTGAAGCTGATTCCCCTGGCGCTGGCCGCGTGGGTGCGCTATCTTCTGGGTATTGATGATAAGGGCGAGGCTTTTACGGTGAGTCCCGACCCCATGTATGAAACGCTGGCGGCGCAGCTTGCCGGTGTGAAGCTGGGTCAGAAGGGGCCTTTCAGCGCGGCGCTGAAGCCGATTTTGTCTAACAAAAAGATTTTCGCGGTGGATTTGTACGAAGCGGGCCTGGGTGAGAGGGTGGAAGGTTATTTTGAGGAGCTTGTGGCGGGCCTGGGCGCTGTGCGCGCTGTTTTGCGGAAATATACGGCATAGGAAACCGGCCGCACATGTACCGGATGCTGGCTGACAATGTGTATAAACTTTTGAACAGCTCGGTTTTCCTGAGCGCGTTTTTTTCGTGGTTTTTTGCCCAGCTTATCAAGACCATTGTTGAGGTGAGCCGCGGCAGAAACTCCAGCTCGCGCGATATTCTTGCTTCTCTTGTATGGAGGACCGGCGGAATGCCTTCGAGCCATTCCGCCCTTGTAACGTCTCTTGCCACATCTCTGGGCTTTGTGGAGGGCTTGAGTTCGCCGGTTTTTATTTTTTCCCTGTTTTACGGGATTTTGACGATTCGCGACGCCATGGGTGTGCGCCGGTCGGCGGGGAATCAGGCGCAGGCCTTAAACCAGCTTGCCGCGGACCTGCGTGAGCGTCTGGAGGTGAGATTCAAGCCGGTGAAGGAAGTTCATGGCCATACGCCGGCGGAAGTCTTTATCGGAAGCCTCTTGGGTTTTTTTATCGCCATGGCTTTTTGTTTATAGGTGGGGAATGCTGAAATCGGGCAAGAGTTTTTTTCATATGGCGGTTATTCCCGCCTGTGTCCTTGTTTTTGTCCTGGGCGCGGGCGCGTCTTTTTTTGTTCCTGTGTTTTTCGGTTTTGCCTGGCGCGGGTATTACACGGTTATGGTCGACGAGCGGGCCGATATAGTCCGCATTTCCGGGCTTCTGCGGGAGCGTGGTTTTGATGATTTTGTGTCCGAGGCGACGGCTATGGTGGAGATTTCCGATTTTGATACCATGGAGGAACTGCGTCTGTGTGATGTGAGTTCCCGGCTTCTTCCTGAAGATCCGCGGATGGATGATTTTCTTGCGGGAGCGCGGTTTTTGTTTCGCGGCGTCCCGGCGGAGGCTTCTGCGGGGGGGTATCATATTCTGTATTTTCCCGTACGGGAAAGCCCTTTCAGCCTTGCCGCGAAACTTGGCGATGTTCCAGGCGGCTATTCCTGGTCTATTGTCGAGTGGCATACGGGAAGAAGGCTTCTCCTGCTTGGTATTTTTTGTTTTTTCGCGGGAGTCTGCGTATATTATAATCCTGGCCTGCGTCTTGCCGCCCTTGTGTTGGCCCTTCCCTGGCTGAATTTTCTTGTTCACGGCGATCCGGGGATTTTCGCGGCGGGGGCGCTGGTTTACTTTGCCCTTGTGTACTGTGCGCGGGAGGCCGCCGCGTTTTTTGACAGATATGTGTACGACGGGGAGCCCGGCCTGAGTCCCGCGGACCTCATCCGGGGAGGCCTGCCCTGCGGTTTTCCGGTGTGCGCCGCCGCCGCGCTCGCGCTTTTCTCCGGCGGGGGGCTGGCGTTAATTCCCCTTGCGGCCGGCCTTGCGGGAAGCTGCGCCGTGGTGGTTCTTCTGGCCTCGCACAGAAAACGGGCGCGCAGACGCAGGGAGCACAGGCTTTTTGTTCCCCTTACGATTCTGCCGCGCAGGTGGAAGGGGAAAACACGGGGGGGAGCGGCCCGCGCGCCTCTGGCGCTTGCGCTGTGCCTTTTGGCGGTTCCCTTGGCGTTCCGGTTTTCTTCCGCGGGCGCGGGGATGATTCCCCGGCCGCACGATGTTCCGGGGATAAGCGGATTTTCGCGGGAAAATCTGCGGAAGCTCTGGGCGCTGCGCAAGGGCGGCAGCCTGCCGGATTTTTCTGATTATTTGTGCCACCGGGCTTTTCAGCAGGGCTTTTTTTACGGTTACCCTCAGGAGTTCCCGCTGCCCGGCACGAAGATTACCCTGCCGCATTACACCGGCGGGGAGGCCTCTGTAACGCGGACGGAGACTACCCTCCTCACGTTTAATGAAGTATGGTATAAAGAGGAACTGGAAAAGGCTGAAAAATCAGGCATAGGGAGGCTGCTTCTGCGGCAGGGCGCTTCGGGCATATCTGTTGAGATGGCGGGGAATGTGCGGGCGGGCGGCTTCCGGATTGTGCGCTATGTTTTTATTATCGCGGCGGGGCTTGCGCCTTTTCTGCTTATGACGGCGGGGTTTTCTTTGAACTGCTCCGCGGATATGAAAATTTTTAAGCTCAGGAGAAATCAGCAGGAAGCATGAATCTTCTATGGAAAACTTTTCCCAAAGGGGGCCTCCATCCCCGGCAGATGAAGAGCCGCCTCAGGGGCAAGGCGCTGTGGAACGCCTCCATCCCGGCGCTTTCTATAGTGCCCCTTCTTCAGCACAGGGGAGAGCCCGCGGACTGCCTTGTGCATCCCCGTGATACTGTGAGGGAGGGTATGCTGATAGGCCGCGCGCGCAGCGACTCAAGCTGTCATGTCCATTCCCCTGTTCCGGGAATAGTGAAATATATAGACGAGATTACCCTGCCCTGGGGAGAAAAAACCCCCGCGGTTTTTATAGAACTTGGCGGGGAGTTTAACCGGCTGGGCAAGGCCGTACATACCTACCCCTGGGAAGGCATTCCCGGGGACAGGCTTCTGACCATCCTTTCCGACAAGGGCGTTGTCGGCATGTACAGCGGCATTCCCGTTCACCGTAAACTGACTATCCCCAAAGGAAAATTTGTCAGGACGCTCATCATCAACGGCATTGAATGCGAACCGTACCTGTGCGCGGATCACCGCATCATGGTGGAAAAAGCCGCAGAGCTTGTCGAGGGCGCCCGCATCGCGGCCACAATTACCTGCGCCCCGCGGCGCGTTATCGCCCTTACCGGCGACAGGCCGGACGCCCTGGCGGCGCTGCGGGAAAAAGTCAGGGAGATGAAAGCCGATATTGAGGTAAGGGCTTTGTGGTCCAAATACCCCCTGGGGGACGAGAGGCAGCTTATCAAGGCTGTTACCGGCGAGGAAATTCCTTCCGGCGGAACGGCTCTGGACGCGGGAGCGGTGGTTCTGAACGCCGCTACCACGCTTGCCATGTACGAAGCCGTTGTTTTGCAGAAGCCGCTTATCGAAAGATCCATAACCGTTGCCGGGCGGGCCATCAGGGATCAGGCAAATCTGAAGGTACGCATAGGCACGCCCCTTGCCGATCTTGTGGAGGAGTGCGGGGGCTTTACCCGCATGCCGGAGAAAATTATTGTCGGCGGGCCTCTGACGGGCTGGGGGCTTTCTGAGCTTTCCGCGCCTGTTACAAAAACCACGGCGGGGGTGCTGTTTCTCTCGCCAAAAGAAATACGGAACTCCCGCAGAACGAACTGCCTGAACTGCGGGCGCTGTACAAGAAGCTGCCCCATGGGGCTTCAGCCCGAGGCGATTTATAAATGGGTGGAACACTCCGCCTATGAAGAAGCCCGCGGCGAAGGAATTCTGGACTGCACCGAATGCGGATGCTGCGCTTACGCCTGTCCCGCGCGGATTCCGCTTGTTAAGGAAATCAGGGCCGGCAAAATGATTTTACAAAGCGGGGGCGTATGAAGCAGGAAATATTCGTAACATCCTCGCCGCAGATCTACGACGACGCTTCAACCACGAATATCATGTGGTCTGTGTTTTTTTGCCTTATGCCCGCGGCCGCCTGGGGGGTCTTTTCTTTTGGCGTGTGGGCGGCCGCCGTTTTGTGTACGGCGCTGGCCTCTTCCATTGCGGCGGAGGCCCTCTGCGCGTATCTGGCCGGTCACCCCGGAACCCTGTGGGACGGGAGCGCCTGCGTAACCGGCCTTCTTGTGGGTATGACCATGCCGCCGGCGGTCCCCCTGTATGTTCCGTTTTTCGCTTCGCTTTTCGCGATAGGGGTTGTCAAATGGACTTTCGGCGGCCTGGGACGCAACTGGATGAATCCCGCACTGGCGGGGAGGGTCTTTGTCTATTTCTCCTGGACCCGCGCGATGACTACATGGTCTTTGCCCGGCGTCCTGCGCGGGGCTGACGCCCTGAGCGCCGCGACGCCTTTGGGATTTTTGAAAACAGGAATGTCGCAGAGCGCGGAGTTTTTTCGTACGCCAATGGAATATCTGCGGGAGCACGGATATCCCCGCAGCCTTTTGGACGGCTCCATCTCGGACTGGCTCAACGCCCGGCTTCTTGAGCCTTTGGGCATCAGCCTGCCCCAGGGCTACGCGGATCTTTTCTTTGGTTTTATGGCCGGCAGCATAGGGGAGATTTCTTCTTTTCTTCTGCTTGCGGGCACGGTATTCCTTCTTGCGCGCAAGATTCTGAGTCCGGCGATTCCGGCCTCCTATTTTGGGAGTTTCGGCCTGCTGGTGTGGATTTTCGGCGGACTGCCGCTGGGTGGGGAATACTTTACGGGAGACATACTCTTTCATCTGTTTACAGGCGGGCTTATACTCGGCGTTTTTTATATGGCTACGGACATTGTCTGCTCTCCCGTTACCGTGCCGGGGCAGATTCTGTACGGCTGCGGCGCGGGGTTTTTGACTTTTCTTATCCGGCTCTACGGAGCTTTCCCTGAGGGGGTCGCTCTGGCGATTCTGGTTATGAACGTGTTTGTCCCGCTCATTAACCGGATAACCCGGCCCTTCCGCTTCGGCGCGGGAAAGGGGGCGCGGCTATGAACAAACATGCCGTGGCGGCGGGGAAAATCGCCGGTATATGTTTTGCCGGTGTTTTGCTTGTTGTGCTGACGCACCTTGTTACCGGCGCCGCGATAGAAAGGCGGGATGAGCGGGATACCTACCGCATTTTGAAAGATCTCGCGCCGGACAAGGGCTTTGGAGTGCTGAAGCCCGCCGAAGGCAGCGATACTGTTTTGGGTTATTACCCCGTGTGGGGCAAACCGGGCGAGGCGGAGTCCTGCATCCTTGTGGCGCGGGGCAGGGGCTACGGGGGGCCGCTTTCGCTTTTTGTTTACTGTAAAGCGGATGGGGAAATCCTCGCCGTCCGGCTTCTTGAAACGCGGGAATATCCGGGTATGGGAAAAGCGGCCGAGGCTCCGGCCTACATGAATAAATTTAAGGGAACAGGCGGCGCGAAGCCTGTACCGCTCACTCTGGGCTCCCTTTCGCGCGCGGACGCCGAGGCCGTGTCCGGGGCAACAATAACCTTCGGCGGAATCGCCCGCGCTCTTGAGCGGGCCTCATCTTTTGTCAAAAACGGAGGGATACGCAAATGATACAGACATTCAGCAAGGGGATCATCGATGAAAACCCTGTCTGCGTGTATTTGCTGGGCTTGTGTCCTGTTTTGGCCGTATCCACGCGGGTTATCGACGCTTTTGCCATGGGCCTTACGCTTCTTGTGATTCTTGTTATTACCAGTACGGCAATGTCCGCCGTGAAGGATCACATACCCGGCAGATTCCGCGTTTTTGTGTGTACGGCTGTGGCCGGCGCGTGCGCGTCCATGGCCGACCTCATCATGCAGGCCGCCATGCCCGGCCTGTCGGACCGTTTGGGAATATTTGTTCCGCTTATTACGGTGAACACCCTTATCCTGGACAGGGCTCTGGGCTTTGCGCAGGAAAATACGCCGAGCATGTCCTTTTGGGATGCATTGGGAATGGGCTGCGGCTTTTTTCTGACCCTGCTCGGCGTTGCCCTTATACGCGAAGTTCTGGGTTCGGGAACAATAACCCTTGTGCCTGTGGGCCGTTTTTCCGGGGTTATCAGAATTCCCGCCCTGTCGGAGAGTCCGGTCCGGGTTATCAGCCTTTCGGCCGGAGGCTTTCTCGTTCTGGGGTATCTGAAAGCCGTCTTCGACCTTGCCGCCCCCGCGACAATAAAAAAAAGCGCTGACGAGGAAGAAAAATGAGCTACATAGGCATAATCGTTTCGTTTGTATTTGCCGGCAATATCATTCTGAGTCAACTGCTTGTGGGAAAGGCTTTTATTGACATGACCCGGAACATGAAGAGCGCCTTTTCTTTCGGGCTTGTTTTAAGCTGCGTCGCGGCTTTGAGCTGCCTGGCAACCTGGATTCTGTATCGCGGTATTCTTGAGCCCTTTGGCCTTGGATACCTGCAAACCCTTACTTTTATTCTGGTTATTACGGGACTTACCCTGATACTGGAGTTTTTTTTCGAAAAACTGCCGGCCGCTCTGCGCCGCCGCGCAAGCTCACTACTTCCCCTGGTTTCCACGAACTGCGCAGTTTTGGGCCTTTGCCTGATTTCGGTAAGGTCCGGCTATAGCGCCCTGGAAAGCCTTACCGCGGGCGCGGCCGCGGGAGTTGGGTATTTTTTAACCCTTTTCCTGCTTTCGACAATGCGCGAGGCAATGAAAAAAGAATGGATCCCCCGGCCTTTTCGCGGCGTCCCCATAACGCTTATTTCCGCCGGGCTTATGGCCCTTGCCTTTATGGCCTTTGACGAAGCCCTGCTGAAAAATCTTCTGGGATAGTACCATCTTGCATGTACTGTTTTCTCCCATTCTCTGCGTCCTTTGCGCTCTCTGCGGTTAGAATTCTTTTCTTATGATTTAGTGTAATCAAGATACTACGCCTTATCCGCCAAAATAGAATTATTACAAAAACAGCGCGGGGCACAGAAAAAGAAGTATGTTGGGAATATCATAATACAGTATCGGATGGATTAAATAAAATGAAGAACCGCGGAAGCAAGCTCTATTCTTGACCCATAACTCGATGATTGATTCGCAAGCGGGTCCATACCCCGCCCTTCAGGGCGCCTTGAACCCGGTTAAATCTTGTTTGTAGGGGGTATGGACCCGCATAAAATCCA
>JAISQU010000343.1 GCA_031274005.1 Spirochaetales bacterium | reverse complement strand
AATCATTCGCGCGCATTTTTGCTTCGCAAAAACCGGGCTTTCCGGGGGTTCCGCCGCTGGCGCGGCCGCTTCGCGCCCCTTCAATCCCATTGCGCCCCACGGGCTTCAAAAAATGGTTTAATTTTGAAACCGGCTCCTTTATGTATGACATTTCAAACATCAGACAAACCGCTTTGCAAAAACTCACAACCGTTTAATGTGGAACCCTCCGTCAACATCGATATAATTGCCGGTAGTATAGAGGAACTTGTCGCCGCAGAAGGCGCTCACCGCCAAACCTATGTCTTCAGGATACCCCCACCGCGCGACGGGAAAAACCCCCGCCTCTATCAAATCGCTGTATTTCTTGTGAACAACGCGGGTCATATCCGTATCAATCACACCCGGCCTGATTTCGTAAATAAAGACGCGGTCTTTCGCCAGGCGGTCCGCGTACACCTGGGTCAGTATCGCGAGCCCCGCTTTGGACATGCAATACTCCGCGCGGTTAACGGACGAGACGGTCACGGAACTGGAGGTAATGTTAACAATAATACCCCGCTTTTGCCCGCGTATCTCCTGTTTCAGCATCTGCCGGGCCACGAGCTGGCTCATGAACATCGTGCCTTTCAGATTGGTGCCGACCACAAAGTCGAAACTTTCTTCTGTCATCTCCAGCAGATCCTGCCGGACTTTCGGCGCCACGCCCGCGTTGTTGACAAGGACATCCACACGGCCGTATTTTGCCAGTGTTTTCTCAAGAAAAGCCTCGCGGTCGCCCTTTTCGGTAATGCTGCCCTGCATATAGAGGTAATCTACGCCGGCCTTTTCCAGGGCGTCAAAATTACTCCGGTAATCCGCAAAGGCGTTGATATCCAGTATGGCGATTGAAAAGCCGTCGGCGCCAAGCTGTTTCGCGATTCCATAGCCTATCCCCCGGCTTCCCCCCGTGATAATGGCTGTTTTTTCCTTTTTGTCCATAAAACATCCCGTTTTTTATAAGCTGCGCGCCGCCCGCCGGGGCCCGCCACAATTACCTGTGCAATCGTGTGTTTAGTATAGCACACAATTTTGTAAAGTCAACTAATTTTATCATTTTATTTTATTTTTGATGCAAATCCTTATATACAAAGAAATTAGATGGAAAAAATCCTTGAGTTTGTTTTACAAATTTTACGGATTGACAAAAACCCCGGAGAGATGTATCATGCGTATACAAACGATTGCACAGCCAACGTGAGACCTCCACCCTCTCAACCGGATCCGACAGGTGTAATCTGGAGCATGTATGACAACAGTAAAAGATGTGGCAAAACTCGCGGGTGTATCCGCAAGCACTGTTTCCCGGTCACTTTCGGAAAAAATATTTGTGGACCCTCAAACCAAAGCCAGAGTTTTGCTGGCCGTGGAAAAATTAAAGTACAGGCCGAACCTTATGGCAAAGGGGCTGAAAGAGGGTATTACCAGAACTTTCGCGCTTATTATTCCGAGCATCACAAACCTGTATTATCCGCAGCTTGTCCACAGCGTTGAGAAATGCGCCGCGGAAAATGATTACTCCCTGATATTGTACAATACCAACGAAGACCTGGAGGCGGAAAGAAAAGCGGTTGAAGCCCTGCAAAAATATTATGTTGCCGGGGTTATCGTCAGTACGGCGTCCAATGACATTCAGCACATTCTGGCGCTCGAAAAAAACAACATTCCCTTTGTGCTTCTCAACAGGCTGTTCCCCGGAAATGTCAATTATGTTTCCAACGATCAGGCCCTGGGCGCGCGCAAAGTTATGGGCTACCTGATTCAAAAAGGGCATAAAAGAATTTCGGTACTTCTGTGCGGTTTCCAAAAACAGATTTACAAATACCGTTATGACGGCTGCATGGCGGCCCTTCGCGCCCACCGCCTTGAGGCAAGTGAAAAGTTTTTTCTGTTTGACGTTAACGGAATTGATGTGGCTCACCGGCGCGTTATTGAAATCATGCGTCGAAAAAAACCGCCCACCGCGCTATTTGTTACAAACAATATGCTGGCCTTTGGGGTTTACCGCGCCCTGAACGAGCTGGGACTCCGGATACCGGCGGATGTATCGATTATCGGCTACGACAACCTTCTTACCGATCAGTATATGAATCCTCCGCTGACAAGCTACGAACAGCCCCTGGACGAAATCGGCAAACACGCTGTACTCAATTTAATAAGCCAGATAAAAAACAAGTTACGAAAACCGGAAAAGCTGCTGCTCTCCGGTTCACTCTTAGAGCGTGAATCCGTACAACAATTAAAATAAAATAACAGGAGAACAATCATGAAGAAAATCAATATTTTTTCGATTGAGGGCATGGAGTTTCCCGCGGGACGGCGCACGCGGGTTCTTTTGGGTGAAAACGGCGCAATCGACGGCGAATATTTTTGCCAGGGCTATGTCGTCATCTATCCCGGCGGGAGCATCCCCGCGCATGAGCATATCACTGTGGAGACATACACCATCCTGAAGGGCGAAGGCGAAATAACTGTTGACGGCCAAACAGAACCGGCCGCGCCAGGGGACTATATCTATATAGACAGGGAAAAAAACCACAGCCTGAAAAATACGGGAACCTCAGACATGCATGTAATGTTTGTGTACGCGCCCAAAATGATTGTAGACCACTGGGCGCAGGAAATGGACGGCAGACTGAAATGAACTACCCAAGAGCCAAGCTCTTGGGTATCAGATTTTTCATACGAAAAATCTGTCGTTCATAAGGGAATTTTTGTACTGGCGCCCGTTTAATACCATTTGTATTTAGACAGACCTTTCGGTCTGGCGCCGCTTCGCCGGAGCAAGCTCCGGGGTATTAAACGGGCGCCTGCGAATCCCGCGCGGCGCGGTTTTCGTTTTCAGTTTTTTGACAGATATGTGCGCAGCGCCGTAAGCACCTCGTCCAGGTCAAGAGGTTTGCCAACGTGGGCGTTCATTCCCGCGGCCAGGCATTTTTCAATATCCTCGCGGAATACGTTGGCGGTCATGGCAATGATGGGTATGGTTTTCGCGTTGGGCGCTTGCGAGGCGCGGATGCGGCGGGTCGCCTCATAGCCGTCCATTTCCGGCATCTGCACATCCATAAAAATCAGATCGTATTGCTCAGGCGATTCGGTAAAAAGCTGCACCGCCCGCGCGCCGTTTTCAGCGCAGTCGATAACCAAAGAAGCGGGCTCAAGCAGGGAAATCACGATCTCCCGGTTAATCTCCACATCTTCGGCCAGCAGCATCCTGGCGCCTCCAAAGTTGTCCATTTTCTCATGTCCCTGGCCGGCCTGCGCCACAAGATTATCCTGCCCCAGGCACTGGCTGACGCAGTCCGCGATGGCCGAAGGAAACAGGGGTTTTGATAAAAACTTGTCCACACCCGCGGCTTTGGCCTCGTTTTCGACGGCGGCCCACTGCGCCGCGGATATCATGATAACCACGGACTTGCCGCCTGTTTTCTTGATCCTGCGGGAAAGTTCAATGCCGTCCATGCCGGGCATTTTCCAGTCCACAAAGTAAATATCATACGCGCCGTTTTTTTCGATGAGAGCCAAAGCCTCTTCACCGCCCGCGGCGGTTTGCAGGGAAAATCCCAGCCGCCCGGCTATCTCGGCAAAATATTCCCGGATGTCATCCGCGTCATCCACCGCAAGCACCCGCAGATTTTTCCATTGTACTCCGGGGCTCAAAAGGCTTTCTTCTATCTGCTGTCCGCGTTTTATTTTTACCCAAAAAGTAAAGGTAGAGCCGTTTCCGGGATCGGATTCCACCCGGATATCGCCGTCCATCATCTGGATAATGCGTTTTGAAATCGCCAAACCCAGGCCCGTGCCGCCGAACTTTCTGGAGGTGCTTGCGTCGGCCTGCTCAAAAGAGGAAAAAAGCCGGGACATTTGTTCTTCGGTAATTCCTATGCCGGAGTCGGCAACGCTGATCCGCACAGTACACACGCCCTCTTCTTCCTTTTCAAGTTCAGTATCCAGCCGGACCGAACCCTGCTCAGGGGTAAACTTCACGGCGTTGGAAAGCAGATTCGTAATCACCTGCGCAAGGCGCTGGTCGTCCCCGTGGAGGCAGCGGGGTATATTCCTATCTATACGAACGGTAAAATCAAGATGCTTCTCGTCCATGCGGAAATTGATTACGTTGACAACTTTCTGGAGCATCTTCTCAAAACCAAAATCAGAGAAGGAAAGCTCAAACTTGTTCGCCTCTATTTTTGACATATCCAGAATGTCATTGATAACTCCCAGCAGATGGAGGGAAGCGTTCTCTATTTTGTCCAGGCAGTATTCTTTTCTTTCGATATCCTGAGAGGATTTCGCGATGGCCGTCATGCCTATAATGGCGTTCATGGGAGTACGTATCTCATGACTCATATTGGCAAGAAAAATGCTCTTGGCCCGGTTTGCCTGAGTGGCCTGCGTGAGGGCGGCGTCACGTTCTTTTTCCCGCAGGTCCCGGTTCGCCGCGCCCGCGATAACGCTGCTTACGGTAATAATAAGCTGCCGGTCGCTTTCCGTCCATATCCGCGTGCGCAGACACTCCTCCACGCTCATCACCGCCCAGAATTTGCCGTCCAGATACAGGGGCGCCATCATGAAAGACTTGACGCCCACGGTCTGCATAACTTTAAACCGGGGATCGCTCTGGATGTCGGCGCAAGAGATAATGGGAACTTCCGCGGGCTGTTGTGCGGGAAAACTGCCGATAATGTCGTTAAGCCCTTCCTTGGCCGGCGCTGTAACAATCGTGTCCACCCCGCACCAGACATAGGCCGCGTGACTTACAGCGGTATGCGGCTCGGCAACGCCTATGAGTATCCGGCTGACTTTCAGGAATTCGCCCGTTATGCGCAGAGCCCCGTTGATGAGCGAGGAGGCGTCCTTCGCGGACATAAAACTCCGCGCCAGATGCGACATAAGCGCCTGCTGCTTGAAACGCCGGGAAAAAGCCGCTTCCTTTTTTTTGTAAATAAAGAAACTCAGGAAACCCGATGTAATGACAAAAACTATGGAAACAAGGAGCATGACCGAAAGGCCCAGTGTGCGGCGGCGTGTCAGCACAAGCTGCTCATCGAAGATATCCACTCCCGCGAGAGCCACAATATTTCCGCCGCTGTCAAATACAGGGGCAAAAGCCGAAAGAAAATGATCATAGCCCTCCGAATATTCGCCCAGATCCGTGGTAACCGCCCTGCCCTCTTCCAGCGCCCGCAGGGGAGTTTCTTCATCGGGGATGGGATCGGAGGCGAGGTTGACCGTCTCTTCACTCAGATCGTTGTCCAGAATAAACTGCCACATACCCTCGCCGGCCGGCCGGAGGTAGTACAAAAACTCCACATGCGATTCATCGGCAAAGGCGATAGCGCGCTCCCTGATGGCGGCGAACAGGGGTTTTTCCATATCTTCGGGAGTCATAAGCTGCGCCAGCTCTTCGGCGCTAACCAGATGCGCGGCGGAGCGGCTTACAGCCAAAAGCCTTTCTTCTATGCTTTCCCTCAGAAAAGTCGAAATGGAATTGATCAGGACGCTTGTAAAGATTGAAATCGCCAGCACCAGAACGGCGGCAATGGAAAAAAGAATTACCGCGAGATTACCATAAAACATTTTTTTTCTTGCCATTTTTTACCGCTTCCGGTTACTATACCCCCGAAAAAGAGGTCTGTATAGTAGCCCAGGGCAACAGCACTTACTTTTTCCCGGTTATAATAGCGCATTTTTTGCGGTAAAGCCGCAAAAAACCGGGCTATCCGCTGCAATCTTTTGGCAGACCAAAAGGATTTCCGCTTCTAT
>JAISQU010000340.1 GCA_031274005.1 Spirochaetales bacterium | reverse complement strand
ATAGAAGCGGAAATCCTTTTGGTCTGCCAAAAGATTGCAGCGGATAGCCCGGTTTTTTGCGGCTTTACCGCAAAAAATGCGCTATTATAACCGGGAAAAAGTAAGTGCTGTTGCCCTGGTTTCCGAACAACTTCCTATTGTTTTTTTTCCGGTTTTTCTGTAATCTTTTGCCATGAATAATAAATTGCCGCCTTTTACAAAAGATTTTGCCGCTTCGCTCGCGGAAAAATATCCCACGCCTTTTTACATCTACGACGAAAAAGCAATAAAACAGAAAGCCCGCGACTTTCAGGATGCTTTCGGCTGGGTCCCCGGAGGTTTCAAAAATTTCTTCGCGGTTAAGGCTCTGCCGAATCCCCATATACTGAGGCTGCTCAAAGCCGGGGGCATGGGAGCGGACTGCAGCTCTCTGCCGGAGCTTATCCTGGCGGAAAAAGCCGGGCTTTCGGGCGAAGACATCATGTTTACCTCAAACGATACTCCCGCCGGAGAGTTTGTCAGGGCAAAGGCCATGGACGCCATTATCAATCTTGACGATATTACCCATCTTGAGTTTCTGGAAAAACACGCGGGGCTTCCCGGCCTTATCTGTATGCGCTACAATCCCGGCCCGCTGAAAGGCGGTAACGCCATCATCGGCAAACCCGAAGAGGCGAAATACGGTTTTACGCGGCCCCAGATACTTGAGGGCTTCGGCCTTGCCCGCGCAAAGGGCATAAGGAGGTTCGGCCTGCATACCATGGTCGCCTCCAACGAGCTGAATCCTGATTATTTTGTGGAAACAGCGGTTATCCTTTTCGAGCTGGCTGTAGAAATATTGAAAACCACGGGCGTCAAACTCGAATTTGTTAATCTGGGCGGAGGCATTGGCATACCCTACAAGCCCGGCGCAGCGGCCGTAGACCTTTTTTATGTCTCACAGGGCATACATGAGGCCTACGACAGGATTATCGTAAAAAACGGACTTGACCCCCTGCGCATCTTCATGGAGAACGGCCGCTGCGTCACCGGCCCTTACGGTTATCTCGTTTCCAGGGTAATCCACGAAAAAAATATCTACAAACGTTACATAGGCCTAGACGCCTGCATGGCCAACCTGATGCGGCCGGGCATGTACGGCGCTTACCACCATATTACCGTGCTGGGCAAAGAAGACGCGCCGGCGGCGGAAACCTGCGACGTGACCGGCAGCCTGTGCGAGAACAACGACAAATTCGCCGTGGACAGAGAACTCCCCCGGATAGCCGCAGGCGACCTCGTGGTTATTCACGACGGCGGCGCCCACGGGCACGCGATGGGATTTAATTATAATGGAAAACTCAGATGCGCCGAATTCCTCCTGAAGGAGGACGGCTCGGTAAAGATGATACGGCGGGCTGAAACGGCGGAAGATTATTTTGCTACGCTGGTACCTTTAGACTAAATCATAAGAAAAATGGGGAGGACGCCCTTCAGGGAGGGGACTCCCATTTTTTTCACTGACAGGCCCCCGCGTGTTTAGCGGCATAAACAAGTTATGAGCCTGAACCGGAATTGCTGAATTAATACGCGTTTTTGTTGACAAACCCGCGTACGAAAGTCAAAATCAAAATTTTTACATCAAACCAGACAGACCAGTGGCGTATATAATACAGATCAAACTCAATGCGCTTTTCAATGCTGGTGTCTCCCCGCCAGCCGTTGACCTGCGCCCAGCCGGTAATGCCGGCCTTCATCTTATGCCGCAGCATATAGGCGGGAACTTTCTTGCGGAACTCCTTTATGTAAATAGGCCGTTCCGGGCGGGGACCGACAAGACTCATGTCTCCTTTCAGGACATTCCACAACTGGGGAAACTCATCCAAAGACGTTTTACGCAGAAAGCTGCCGAAACCGGTTATCCGCGGATCGTTCTTTACCGTCCAGCCCTGTTCGTTGGTTCCGTCAAGAAAAACTCCCATTGTACGGAATTTGTACATAAAGAAGAGGTCTCCGTCCAGCGTCATCCTTTCCTGTTTGAAAAACACGGGCCCCCGCGAGGTCAGCTTAATAAGACAGGCGATGAGAAGAAAAAGCGGAGACAAAATCAAAATGCCGAAAGCCGAAAGAACAATGTCCATGCTCCGTTTGATAAGACCGGCAAAAAAGTCCTCGCGGGGCTGATTGACCTTGACGACGGGGATTCCAAAAAAATCGTCAATGGTCGTGCCGATAAAGTTCGGATTCGTTTCCGTCAAGACAATAAAAGACGCCAGCGAATCAAACGAATATTCCAGCAGCGCCGAGGCTTTGTCCCGGTGCGCGCCCGCGTAGCCCACAACAACGAACTCAGGCTGCCACGTCTCGATAAGCTCCAGAATCGGCGTTTCAGGCAGCTTCGGAATATTGTATTTTCCCGCAAGACCATCGTCATCCATCCATCCCACAAACCTGTAGCCCAGCTCAGGAAGATTCCTGATTGAATTGATATACTTTTCCGCCTGAGCGCCGCTCCCCACAAGAAGAATCTTGTGAGCCAGCTTCCCCTTTGTATACATATTGTGTATATGATTGCGGAACATGGTACGGGACAGGATAAAAAGAACCTCGGCAAAAACCAGATACAAAAGAAGCTGCCCGCGGGAGATTCTTGTCGGAGAGAAAAAATAGTAAAGAACCGTCATAGAGATCGCGCCATGGATAACAGAAAAAGAAACCCCGATAAACTCCCTGTGCCAGGGCTTTACCTCAATATCCTCATACAGATTGTTCAGGTTAAAGCAGAACCAGTTAACGATGACCATAAGAACGCCCAGCTGAAAAAACGTCATCTCCCAGCCTTCGCCTTCCCTCAGAATTTCAAAACGGACATAATACGCGAAATACCAGGCCAGCGCCGAGACGAGACCGTCCAAAATAAGAAGCTGAAAAAGGAAGGAATGTCTGTAGCTCTTTATCACCGGCGGCTCCTCTGTCCTGTATGTATTATAACCTCA
>JAISQU010000337.1 GCA_031274005.1 Spirochaetales bacterium | reverse complement strand
AAGCAAAAAACCGGGCTTTCCGCTTCAATCTTTTGGCTGCGCCAAAAGGATTTACGCTGCAATCCCTGGCGCGGCCCAGGGGCTTCCGGTGATTTTGCACGGAAAAAATTGGCGCTCCCGTACCCCCTCGGCGTATTTGACAACCTCAGTAATGGCAAACAGACCAATAAGAAAGGCAACAAGTTTGAAACCGCCGGTGAGATTCGTGGAACCAAAAGTAAAGCGGGCTCGGGAATCAAGAGGCGCCAAACCCACGGTGGCGACAATCGCGCCAAAGACGGCGCTGATTAAACCTTTTACAATATCCTTGCCCGTAAGCGCTATAACCAACGACAGGGAAAACAGCGCCAGAGCGCAGTACTCATATCCGCCGAATTTGATGGCAAGGTCTGCCAGGAGCGGAGAAATAACAACAAGTATCGCGACGCCAATGAGTGTTCCAAGAAAAGAAAACACGATACTCAGGCCCAGGGCTTTTCCCGCATCGCCCCTTTTGGCCATCGGGCTGCCGTCAAAACAGGTGGCAACTGAGGATGGCGTGCCGGGTATATTGAGCAGAATCGCGGATATAAGCCCGCCTGATATACCGCCTATGTACAGCGACACCAGGGTTGATATTCCCTGAATGGGCGTCATCGTGTATGTCATGGGCAGAAACATCAACACGGCCATAGTAGCCGTAAGTCCGGGTATCGCCCCAAAAACGATACCAACCGCGACTCCCATAAAAATAAGGAACCACACAAACGGATCCATCGCAACGTTTGTGAATGCCTGAACCAAAGCAGCGTCCATAAACAATTCCTCCTAAAAACCGAAAATGCCACGAGGCAGCAGGACGTGAAGCAGCGAGACAAAAACGTAGTCCAGCGCGACAGAAACTACCAGGGCCACAATTCCCGCCAGGAGGGGATTCCTTTTACCGGGTGGGGTAAGTATCATCATCTGCCCGAACAGGTAAAGCGCCGACATAACGATAAAACCGATAATGCCGATCAGCGCCGTATAAACCGCAATCATCACAAAAGTCAAAATTACCGCATAGTTTTTCCTGAAAAACTGCGAAGAGAAAATCGAAAACGCCGGCGCGCCGGTTTTTCCGGCTTTCAGGTACACCTTGCGTTCTCTCATCCCACGCAGCAACAGGCTGACGCTCAACGCCAAAAGACAGACGCCCCACAACCGGGGGATAAACCGTGAATCAAGCGGCGCCGCGCCCAATCCCGTAAATATTGTAATCCTGAGCGACAACAATAAATAAAGAATCGCAAACACACAAAGCGCCCCTCCCGCAATAATATTTTTTCTATACGGCATTTCGGTTCCTCCTTTTATTAAACCACTCCGGCCTTACGCAATTTTTCCTTAATGACTCTCCTCGCCCTGAAGGGCGAGGTATCGTCGTTCTGCAAGGTATGGATTGTATGCGGGTCCATACCCCAACAAACAAAGCCTTACCGGGTTCAAAACGCCCTAAAGGGCGGGGTATGGACCCGCTTGCGAATCAATTCGACCTTCGCCGCAATCGCCTTCTCTTCTTCCGGCGTTGCGCCATCCTGCGGCCAAATTACCCGCTTGTCGGTGTACCCGAGAAGACTCAAAGCGAACTTGTTTGAAGCGGTAGCGTTCTTTGACATTTCCAATATTTCGGATGTTTCCGCGACCAGGCCGTTTAACAGCAAGGTTCGATTAATATCACGCGCCGTTCCCGCTTCATACAGTTGCACAAAAAGCTCGGGAAAAAGCGGAGCGATGGAAGGAACGCAGCCGTCCGCTCCCTGAAGAAAAGCCGCCGCCGCCGAAGCCGTTGCGCCCTGTAAAACGCAGAAATCCGGATCGGCGGCATATTCGCGGAGCAGCTTCTGAAATTCGGCAAAGTCGCCGCTTGAATCTTTTATCCCCACGACTTTATCGATTTTCGCGATCCTGCTCATGGTAGCCGCGGTAAGTTTTAACCCGGTAAACGGAGGGATGTTGTAAACAATAAGATCAATATTTGTTTCCCCGGCGATTTTCTCAAAATGCCGGACAGTCTCATCCTGCGATGTATGCCGCGCGTAAAAAATTGAAGTAACCACCGCGCAGGTTCCGCCCATCTGTTCCAGACGCTTAATGTTTTCGATGACGCGGCGGGTACTCGTATCCATAACGCCGGCCATAACAGGAATGTCTTTCCCCACCTCATCAATCGCGATTTTTATTGCCCGGTCCCGCTGCTCCTGCGTTAAAGCCATAGTCTCGCCGTTTGTACCGGCCACAAACATTCCCTGAATTCCGTGATCCACGCAATGCCTTAACAATCCGCGAAAACCTTTTTCATCAACATTTTCATTTTCATCTACCGGGGTAATAATGGGAGGGATTATTCCAAAATATTTTTTTCGCATATTCATTTCTCCTACGTATTATTCCATCGTGAATGCTCATAGGCTTCTTTATTGACCACATGGGGCCACTTCTCCCCGCGCAAAACCGCCAGGCATCCTTCAACGCACATTCTGTGCATATTGATAACGGCTTCCCTCGTCTGGGCCGCGCTGTGAGGGCTGTACAGAATATTTTTTGCGCTCAAAAGAGGATCGTCCGGCAGGGGCGGCTCCGCCGCGAATACATCCATTCCCGCTCCCGCGATAATGCCCTTCTCCAGCGCTTCAATAAGATCGGCTTCGTTGATAATTCCCCCTCTGGCGCAGTTAATAATAAGCGCGGTCTTTTTCATTACCACAAAATGTTTTTTCGCAATCATGTTCCTGGTTGCCTCCGTAAGGGGAACATGCACAGACACAAAGTCGCAGTCTTTTAGCATATCCTCATACTTTTCGTAATAGGCGCAGCCAAGGGCCTCAATCTTTTCCCGAGGCAGGAAGGGATCATAACCAAGGGTTCTCATTCCCAGCGCGCCGGACAGGCGGGCAGCCTCCGCGCCAATGGCGCCCAATCCGATGAAACCCGCCGTCTTGCCCAGCACCTCAAAAGATTTTCCCGCCTCCCGGACAGCGGAAAAGTTTCCCTTTTGCGTTTCGTTGTGGCCTTCAACCAGATTTTTGGACAAAGCAAGCATCATCGCGATTGCATGTTCCGCAACCGAGCGGGTGTTTGCCCCGGGCGTTATAACGACAGGAACCCCCGCGGCTGTGGCCGCCTGAATATCAACGCTGTCGTAGCCCACACCGGGACGGCCAATCACTTTCAACCGGGGCGACTGCTCAATGGCGGCCTTATCCATCCTGCCGATACGCACAATTATCGCGTCGGCGTCCCGCATCTCATCCGGATAAGCGGCGGGATCGCCGTTATCCGCGACAAAAACCGCAGCTTTCCCTTCCAGCAGGGCCAGAGCCTCCCCGCATACAGCCTGTGTCATTACAAATTTCATTTACCCCATCCATACCCGTTTAATATACAAACGATTAACATCTACCAACTAATCGTTAGTTTATCATCGAATTTTTTGCTTGTCAAACTTTTTTTCCGGAAAATTGGAACAAAATCCTCGAAAAAATTTAACCGCGGATGGTGCAGAGAACGCGGAGTAAGAAAAAAAACAACTGAGCCAGTTCCAAAATGAAACCATTTTTTGAAGCCCGTGGGGCGCAATGGGATTGAAGGGGCGCGAGCGACCGTATTGTGCAAAGACGCTTACAAAATTGCTTTGCAATTTTTCAGGTCTGCTTTTACGGCCCGGCAGGCTGC
>JAISQU010000265.1 GCA_031274005.1 Spirochaetales bacterium | reverse complement strand
ACTCGCGCTCGCGCTTCAGCTACAGTCTGGAGGACGAGGCAAAAAGCCCTGTCGAAAGCTCCGGCTATGTCGTGCCGGATCTTACCCTGCGGAGAAAACGATGAGACCCGGGGCCTTTGAGCTGTCCCTTATTGCCGAGCTTGGCGACGGAGACTTCAGCCTTTTCCAAAAGGCTCTTCAAACCCTGCTGGCGAAAACTTTTATTATCCGGGGAAAGGACAGGGACGAGGAGCTGTACGACTTTACCATCAGGAACGCGCATCTGTTTGACGCGTGGTTTTCCTGCATGGAGGCGCAGATTGTGCGGGACGAAAGCCTGGGGGTTATCGCCTTCCGCGGGGGCAGCGACACCCGCTTCCATATGGGGAGGGAAGACACCTGCGCCCTGCTTGTGCTGCGCCTTATCTACGAAGAAAAAAGAACGGAGCTGTCCCTTTCGGCCTTTCCCTCGATAACGGTTTTCGATTTTTTGCAAAAGTACAAGGCAATGGCCGGCGCGGATCTGCGCAAAACCCGCCTTACCGAAGTTCTTCAAAAACTGAGGACGCATAAGCTCATCGATATTTCCTCCGGGGAAACCGCGGACATGGACACCCTGCTTATCCTGTATCCCAGCCTGGCCATCAGCGTTGACCGCGACAGCATCGACGAAATTCTGGCGTCAATAGGCGCGGGCGGCGAAAAAGCGAAGGACGGACGCGCCGAAGGGGAAAACGCGGAAGACGAAAAACCGGAGGACGAAAACCAGGGGAGCGCCGATCAATGATAACCCTTGAACGCGTTCGCCTCGCCGGCTGGCATTATTTTGACGACACGGTAATTGAGATAGGAAACCGCTGCCTTCTTGCCGGCGACAACGGTTCCGGCAAATCCACCATCGTAGACGCGATTCAGTACGCCATGGCGGCGGATTTACGCAAGACGCGGTTTAACGCCGCCGCGGGAGACCGCAAAGGCGGTCGCGACCTTGCCGGCTATGTACGCTGCAAGCTGGGAAGCGACACCACCGAATATTTGCGCGACGACGCGGTTGCCCATGTCATGCTGGAATTTTCGAATAACGGCGGGGGTTTTTCCGCCGGAACCTGCGTGGAAGCCTTTGCCGACGGCAGGCAGACGGAGCGTTTCTGGATAGGGGAGAATACCGCCATAGACCGCGTCCCCGTAAAAAGCGAAGACGGCAGCAGCCTCTCCTACCGGCAGTTCCGCGACATCATGGCCGGCCGCGCCATTTCGCTGTACGATTCAAAAAAACTTTACCTGCGGGATTTAACCGGGAAACTCGGCGTATGGCGGCGGCTGGCGGAATACAATCCCTACCTTGAAGCCTTTACCCGCTCCGTCAGCTTCACCCCCCTTGTGTCGGTGGACAAATTCGTCTGCGATTATATTCTGGAAGACCGCCCCGTGGAAATCGCCACCATGAAAGCGAATCTGGAAAGCTACAAAGAAGCCGAACGCGAAGCCAAGGCCGCGGAAAGACGCATCGAAGCGCTTGGGAAAATCAGCGCCAAGGCCGCGGAGTGGCGCAACTACCAGGGCCTTATCATCAAGCAGGAATACCTGAAACTCCGCCTTGAACGCGACAGGCAGCAGCGGGATAAAACCGAGCTTGAAAGAAAATTCGCCGGCCACGAAGCGCGGCAGGCATCCCTGAACCGCGAAATAGCGGCCCAGACAACGGCGAAATTCGAATGGGAACACGAGAGGCAGGAAACCGAACGCGCCCTTGCCGTGAGCGACGCGCATCTTTTGTATACGCGCATCGAAGAAAAAATCGGCAGGCTTGCCCTGGAACTGGAGGCGCAGCAGAAAAAGGCTGAGCGCTTCGGCCTTCTGCGCACCCAGTGCGAAGCCCTTCTGGGGCGCGGCCTTTGCGAAGATCCCGAAGCGGAAATACCCGTAATCGAAGAAGGCGAAACAAAAAGCCGCGGGGAAAAAGACGAAGCGCGGCGGCAAAAGGAAGAACTCTCCGCGCTTTTGCGCGAAAGCCTCGCGGAACTTGAAGAACTGCGGCGCGGCGTTCCCCGTTACCCCGAAGCGCCCACGCGCCTGCGTATGGCCCTTGAAGAAGCGGGCATACGCGCCCAGTTTTTGGCCGATACCGCGGAGGTAAGCGATCCCGCGTGGGCCGACGCCGTGGAAGGCTGGCTCAATACCCTGCGTTTCGCCGTGCTTGTGGACCCCGATGATTTTCAAAAAGCCCTGGAAATTTACGACAGCTTGCCGCGCTCCGTCGGCGGCGCTTTTCTGCCCAATCTGGATAAAATGCGGCAGTTTAACGCGAAGCCGGACGCGCAGCCCCGACCCCGGCCCGGCTCCCTCGCGGCGCTGGTGAAAACCGACTCGCCCTACGCGCGAATCTACATCGATTACATACTGGGCGAGGTGATGTGCGCTGATATAGCCAGCCTGAAAAACTACGCCAAAGCCGTTACCAAAGAGTGCATGAGCTATTCCAACTTTACCGCCTCGCGCATGCGCGAAGAAGTGTACCGCCGCCGCTATCTGGGCCAGGCGGCCCGCAAGGAGCGTATGGATTTTCTTCTGGAAGAAACCGCGCGTCTTCGCGCGGAGCGCGACACAGCCGAAGAAAAGCAGCAGCGCGCGGCCGAACAGGAAGAACTTTTCCGCAGGGCCTACCGCGCCCTTCTGGAACTTGCCCAGCTTGCGCCCGCCGTCGCCGCCTGCGTCCGCCTTGGCGATGAAAAAGCCCGCGCGGAAAACGAGCTTGCCGCCATCGACACATCGGGCTTTCGGGAACTCCAGGACAAACGGGAAGAACTCGCGCGGCGTATCCGCGAAACCGAAGAACGGCTTCTCGCGTTTACCAAAGCCCTGGGGCAAACTGAAGAAGCCCTTGCCGAATGCCGCGCCGGGCTGCAAACCGCCGCCGCGCTCCTTGAAACCTGCGAAGCCGCCCTCGCCGCCTTCGGAGAAACCCACCCCGCGCGGATTCCCGACTGCGAAGCCTACGCCGAAGAGCAAATCGGCAAAACGCGGGTCAAGGATTTGGTAGACAGTTACGAATCGACCCTCAAGAGCTTCAAAACCCGCGCCGAATCCCTGCAAAGGGAATATCATAATCTTGTGCAAACCTACGACAGGGATTTTAACGCGCTCCTCTCGGTAGAACCCTCGGACAGCGCCGAAGCGGAAAAAATCCTGACCCGGCTTGAAACCTCGGAACTTCCCGCCTACCGCGAGAAAATCGCCCAAACCCGCCGCGACGCGGAACGGGAATTCAAAGACCACTTTATCGCCCTGCTCAACGAACGAATCGAAAACGCCCGCGAAAGTTTCCGCGAAATTAACGACACCCTCCGCACGCTGAACTTTGGCCGCGACCAGTACCGTTTTACCCTTGAAGAGCGCAGCGACAGACGCGGGCAAATTGAAATCGTCAGAAAAGCCGCGGAAATTCCCGCTTTGGAAGACGGCCTTTTTTCGCAGTTAGCCGACCCCGCGGAACATAAAGCCGCGCGGGAACTTTTTGAACGCATCCTTTCCTCCAATCTTGATTCGCCGGAACTGCGCAGCATCTGCGACTACCGCACCTACTTTCACTACGACATCAAAATCCGCGACACCGAAAAAATTGACCCCGCCACAGGCAAACCCGACGAAAGCTCCCTCTCCAAAGTCATCCGCGAAAAGTCCGGCGGCGAAGCGCAAACCCCTTACTATGTCGCCATCGCCGCGAGCTTCTACCGCTTCTACAAAGACAAACGCGAAGAAACCGTGCGCCTCGTAATGTTCGACGAAGCCTTCAACCGCATGGACGACGAACGCATCGGCAGAATCCTGGAGTTCTACCGCGAACTGGGAATTCAAATCATCAGCTCCGTACCCACGGAAAAAATCGAAGCAATCGCCCCGCACATGGACAGAATCAACCTTGTTATACGCCACGGATATTCCGCCTTTGTCCGGGATTTTCACCGGAAAAAAAAGGAATAGCGGGATAAAAGACCCGGCAGTATTTTTTGGGCGCGCCAAAGGCCCCGCGCCGCCGGCTTACGGCAGATCAATTTCTCCGGGGTCGGTTTCTTCGGGAGTAACGCTCCAGCCGAGTTCTCCGGCGGCGGGTTCATCGAAAGAAAACTTCATGTATTTGGCGCGGGCTTCCACGGCCACATCTCCGCCGGGCAAAAGAATTTCCCCCGTACCTTCGAAAATCTTTCTGTCCTGCCCTTTGGTGACGCGCCCCCGCGCCGTAAGTTTTTCACCCAGAGGAACAGGCTTGCGAAATCTGACATTGATTTCGAGCGTAACGCTCCAGACATCCCCGCCGTTTACATTCAGCGCGCGCCCTATAAGTTCGTCCAGTATGGCGGTGGCAAAGCCGCCGTGGAGGCGGCCGGGGTAGCCCTGGTGCTGCTCACACGGGGTAAACACGGCCGCCACTTCCCCGTTCTCAAGGTTGAAAAACCCGGCTTTGAGGCTTCTGTCGTTATCCCGGCCGCAGACAGCGCACATGCTGGAGTTCGGCTGTTTTCCTGTAACTGCGTACTTCATTTTTTTATTCTTACGTTGGCGAACTTCGCCGCGTATTCCATGGCTATGATAAGGCTCTCGGGGTTCGCGGTTCCCTTTCCCGCCTTGCCGAAGGCTGTTCCGTGATCGACCGAAGCCCGTATAATGGGAAGCCCCAGCGTGACATTAATGCCGCTTACGGAGTTCCACTTTTTTTCTTTTTCGTTCCAGGTAAAGCCCACGACCTTCAGGGGGATATGCCCCTGGTCATGATACATGGCGACAACGATATCGTACCAGCCGCCGCGGGCTTTGGAAAAGAGGGTATCCGCGGGAACAGGGCCTTCTACATTAATGCCGAGTTTTTTCGCTTCTTCAATAGCGGGGATAATTTCTTTTTCTTCTTCCCAGCCGAAAAGTCCGCCGTCGGAGGCGTGGGGGTTCAGGCCGGCGACGCCCACGCGCGGGTCTGCTATGCCGAAACTCTTCATGGCGTCGAAGGCGAGTTTAATAACAGTCAGGACTCTTTGTTTTTTCACAAGGTCGCAGGCCTCGCGGAGGGAAACGTGCGTGGTAACGTGGACGACCCGCAGGCTGCCTTCGGCGAGCATCATTGTATAGTCTTTTGTATTCGTATAGTGGGCGTAGATTTCCGTATGCCCCGTATAGTGATGGCCCGCCATGTTAAGGGCTTCTTTGTTGAGGGGGCCGGTAACTGTGGCGTCAATATCGTTTGCCATGGCAAGCTCAATAACCTTTTTTACCGCCTCGAACGCGGCGTTTCCCGCCATGGCGGAGACCCTGCCATGCCGGAGCTTGCTCACATCCACGTTCTTCAGGTCAAAAACATCGATAGTTCCGTATTCAAAGCGCGCTTCGCCAACGCCTGATATGGGGCGCACCTTGAGGGCGGCTGCGGCAATGCCGCAGGCCTGCTCCATGGCGGCCGCATCTCCCACAACGAGGGGTCGGCAATAGTCGTAGGTGTTTTTCAGCGCCAGCGTCTTTGCGGCGATTTCGGGGCCTATGCCCGCGGGGTCTCCCATAGAAATACCGATTTTCGGCAAATTGTTACTCATAGTTTCTCCGCAGTGAAAAGGTTACTTTATTATAGAAAGGATACCAAAAAAAAGCGGGAAATTCAAGGCGCCTTAAGCGCAACAGGCCGCTGGCTATCTAGCCTTGCGTATCTGAGCGGGAATCCGTATGATTATGATAGCATTAAAATATAAGTTAAGGAGTCACAATGCTTGAACGAAATGTAACGCCGCCGAAGCTGCCTTTTACGCTTCGGCCAAAAACGGTTCTTGTGATCGCGATTGTCGTCGCGGCGCTCGCCGCCCTGCTTTCGAGTTTTTTCGTGGTTGATCAGACAGAAGAGGCTGTTGTTCTGCGTTTTGGGAAGTTTGCGCGCAACGCGGGGCCGGGCCTCAACTTTAAGCTGCCACTGGGCATAGAGAAAAACTACAATGTCCCTACCGAGGTGTACCAGAATATGAGTTTTGGTTTTCGCACGCAGCAGGCGGGAAGCTCGGGCGCGAATACGCTTTATTCCAACCAGGATTTTTCCCTGGAGTCGAATATGCTGACCGGAGACCTGAACATAGTCGATGTGGAATGGATTATCCAGTTTCTGATTGTTGACGCGCGGGCCTGGCTTTTCAATATCGAGAACCGCGAGAAGACAATCCGCGATATAAGCCGGTCGATCATCAACCAGCTTGTGGGCGACAGGGCCATACTCGATATTCTTGTGTCCGAGAGGGCCTCAATCGAAGTCCAGGCCCAGATACTGATGAACGAGATTTTCAAGTCCTATGACTTCGGCATCAATATTACCACGGTAAAGCTGCAAAATGTTGTGCCGCCCAAGGGCGCTGTGCAGGACGCTTTTGAAGATGTCAACGTGGCTATTCAGGACATGAACAGGCTTATCAACGAGGGCAAACAGGAATACAACAAGGAGATTCCCCGCGCCCAGGGCGAGGCTCAGCAGATTATTCAGGTTGCGCGCGGCTACGAGGCGGAACGCGTTAACAGGGCGGGGGGAGATGTCGCCCGTTTTCGGTCCGTGCTGGCGGAGTATCAGCGCGACAGAACCATTACCCGCAACCGGCTGTACTACGAAATGATTGAGGATGTTTTTAAGGATGAGAAAGACGTAAACCTGATTGACAGGAATCTGCGTAATTTTATTCCTTTGCAGAATCTGGGTCAGGGAGGCGCAAGATGAAAAACACTTCGGTCGTTATTCTTGTGGTTTTTATTGTCCTCATGGTTCTTCTTTTGGTGGGTCCTTTCTATACTCTGGACGAGGGCGAACAGGCCGTGGTCATCCGCTTTGGCGAGATTATCAGAGAAGAAACCAGCGCGGGACTGAAGATTAAAATACCCTTCATAGACAATGTGGAGAGGTACTCCAAAAAGATTCTTTCGTGGGACGGAGAGCCGCAGCGCGTGCAAACCAAAGAAAACCAGTTTATCTGGGTCGATGTAACCGCCCGCTGGCGTATAGTGAATCCCCGCCGGTTTTACGCGGCGGTGACTACCGTTCGCAGCGCGGTCGCGCGGCTTGACGATATACTCGATTCTGTTGTGCGCACTACCGTCGCGGACAATTATCTGCGCGAGGCTGTGCGGAACTCCAATATCATCAACGATTCGAAAAAAGTCGATATTGTGCCCGAAGTTGTGGTCGAAGCGGAAACAGCGGGCGAGATGGCGCTGCAGTTCACCTCAGAGCAGGTCAAACAGGAGACCATACAGAAAGGCCGCAAGCAGCTTTCCGAGACGATTTTGCAGCAGGTTACGCAGAACCTTCCGGATATTGGCATTGAGGTGATTGATGTCATCTTCAGGCAAATCCGCTATTCCGACGACCTGACCAACGCGGTTTACTCGCGCATGATTAAAGACCGTAACCAGATTGCCCAGCGTTTCCGCTCCTACGGCGAGGGCCAGAAGCTGAACCTTCTGGGTCAGACCGAGCAGGAAAAACTGAGCATTCTCTCCAGGGCCCGCGCCGAGGCGGAAACCATTCGGGGAAACGCCGACGCTCAGGCGGCCCAGATTTACTCCCGCGCCTACAACGCCGACCCGGAGTTCTATCAGTTCTGGCGGGCCATTGAGTCCTACCGCCTCACCCTGCCGAAGTTCAACAAGACCCTCACAACCGATATGAATTACTTCAATTTTTTGTACAGCCCGGCGGGCCGTTGACAGAAAGTATGATTAATGGGGAGACCGGGCAGCCTCTTGCAGCCCTGCTTGAGGATGTTCCCGGCCTTACGGTATGCGCAGACGCGGGCGGGACGCATATCCGCGGCATAGTCTATGATTCCCGCGGCGCGGCGCCGGGGTATCTTTTCTGCGCTCTTACCGGCATACACACAGACGGGCACGCCTACATCGCGCAGGCGGTTAAGGCCGGCGCCGCGGCGATTCTCTGCGGCAGGCCGCCCGCGGAAGAGCTGCCGGGCGTCGTGTATATTCTGGCGCGCGATGCGCGCGCCGCCATGTCGCGGATTTCGGCGAACTTTTACGGCAGGCCCTGCTCGCGGCTGAAGATTATCGGCGTTACCGGAACGGACGGCAAAAGCAGTACGGTGTCTTTCATCAGCCAGCTTCTTGAGGCCGCGGGCAAAAAGACGGGGCTTCTGTCCACGGTTTCAGTTCTTGCCGGCGGGCAAATGGAGAAAAACACCCTGCGTCAGTCAACGCCGGAGGCGCCCGTTATTCACGCGATGCTTGCGCAGATGCAGGCCGCCGGCAGGGAGTTTGCCGTTATTGAGGCGACAAGCCACGGATTGTCCCCAAGGACGGGCAGGCTTCTTGATGTTGAGTTTGACGCTGCGGTTCTGACAAACGTTACCCACGAGCACCTTGAGTTCCACGGCAGCCTGCGGCAGTATCTGTCTGATAAAACAAACCTTTTCCGCGGCCTGGACGCCCGGCGTTCTGCCCGCAAAGGCATCCCCGCCTTCGGCGTGGCAAACGCCGATGACTCCAGTTACGCCTACATTAAAGGACAGACGCGCGAAAAACTTTTTTCCTACAGCCTGCAGAACGCCGCAGCGGATGTATACGCCGCGGACCTCGCCTGCGACATGAGCGGCAGCAGCTTCATCCTCCACGACGGCGGCAGGCGGGAGCAAATCCATATATGTCTGCCGGGCGCTTTCAATGTGGAAAACGTTCTGGCCGCCGCCGCCGCCGCCAGCCGCATCCTGGGTATATGCGCCGCGGACCTTGCTCCGCACATCGAAAAGCTGCAGGGCGTGCGCGGCAGGATGACTCCCGTAAGCGGTCCGGAGGCGCCCTTTCACGTTCTTGTTGACTACGCGCACACCCCCGGATCATTTGAAAGGCTGTTTCCCATGGTAAAATCCTATACCAGGGGCAAAATTATCGCCGTTTTCGGTTCAGGCGGCGAGCGGGATAGAGAAAAGCGCCCCCTACAGGGAGAAATCGCCGCCCGTTATGCCGGCCTCATCATTCTTGCAGACGAAGACCCCCGCGGGGAAGATCCGCGCGCCCTGCTTCTGGATATTGCCAAAGGCTCAGGCAGACAGGAGGGGGAGGGCCTGCTCATCATTCCTGACCGCCGCGAAGCGATTGCAAAGGCTTATGAACTTGCGCAGCCGGGCGATACCGTACTCCTTCTGGGCAAGGGCCATGAGTCCAGCATCATAGGCAAAGACGGCCCCGTCCCCTGGGATGAGATCGCCACGGCGAAAGAGCTTCTTGATTCGCAAGCGGGTCCATACCCCGCCTTAAGCGCAACAGGCTGATAGGGAAATGTTCGGTTTTGTGGGTCGTTTAGCCCTGAAGGGCGGGGTACAATTCGGGTGCACCAATTTTTTCCGTGTAAAATCACCGGAAGCCCTTGGGCCGCGCCAGGGATTGCAGCGTAAATCCTTTTGGCACCGCCAAAAGATTGAAGCGGAAAGCCCGGTTTTTTGCATGCCCAGGCAAATTGCACGCGTGAGCGTGTTCTGGATAACAGGTAACAGGGCAAGAGGCCCAAAAAAACCTTTTGGCGTATAT
>JAISQU010000251.1 GCA_031274005.1 Spirochaetales bacterium | reverse complement strand
AATGAAATCATTCCGGAAGTAATAAGGACATACAGCGTCGAAATACAACGGCTGAGACGTACAACCATTAACCTGATAGACAGAAAAGAACAAACGCAGAAAGAAATGCGAAGAATTTTTGAAGCTCTTAAAACCCGTAACATAGAGGCTGCGGTACAATCCATGACTGATCACATTCTGAATATAAAGGCCGCCATAGGTATTCTCGCAAACGAGTAACAGCTAAACTGTGGATAAAGTTGCTTCAGTTTATCCCTGCTGTGCCGGCGAAGAATACGGGTTTAGCCTGTCAATTTGGACTTTCCCGGGACATCCATCCATAATTTGAGCAATACTATACTGCTACAGCTTGCTTTCACTGCCTCGGTAGCCCCCGGGCCGCGCAAGGGGCTGGTCGCAATCCTTCGGATTGCTGCTCGCCCATACAACCTGGATAGCCCGGCCCTGGCGGCGCATGCCCCGGTAAACGCACGCGAAAGCGTGTTCTGGATACTATCTTCCGGGCAAGAGGCCTAAAAAAGGTTTGCTGTATACAAAGGCCAATGGCCGAGCGGTGGCGGGGATGAGCCCAACTTCTTCTCCCGCCCGCTTTAATTTTAATTGGGAGTATTGCATTTTTCCTGTCTTTTCTGTATACTTGAGGGTGAATTGTCGTTTCGGAGGTAAGTTGATGAAGAAATTCTGCGCGTTAATGGCTGTTTTGCTTTTTTCGGCTTTGGGTATGGCGGCTGCGGACGAGTCTCAATTCTATGCCCGGTCATTTTTGATTGACAGGGTTTATCCCCATCAGGCCGGCTACAAGGTTTTGTACATAACCAGCAAAATGTCCTATGCGACGACCTATCTGCCGCACAAATGGTTTTCGCAGTCGGCCTCGAAAGGCGGCGTACAGGCCAAGGGCGAGCTGTCATGGGGCAATGACCCCTCGTATCCGTATATGGTGGTTTTCTGGAAAGAGGGAAAGTTTTCCCATGTGCGTCTGTATCTGAAAAAAGACATGTACGATGTTTCCTACGGGGTTATAAATCCTGATCAGGATCCCGCCAAATTCGATGTGGAAGAGCCGGATCTGGAATACTAGTACGCAATCACCAGTAATATGTGAAAAAAATATGGCTTTGCAGGATATACCCCGGGCGCTTTTGGATTTTCTGGATAAATACGATACGTATTTCGTTGTGGGGCATAAGGAGCCGGACGGGGACTGCCTTGGTTCGCAGCTTGCCCTGGCGTCGTTTTTGCGGCGGCGGGGCAAGAATACCGCGCTTCTCTCCGCGGGGCCTTTTGACAGAAGAGAGATTCGCCGCCATGAAAACCTTTTCGCCAAAAGCCTAACTCCCGAACAGAAAACCGCCGCGGCGGGAGTTATTATCCTTGACTGCGCCTCTCTGGAGAGAATCGGGGATATTGCGCAGGAGATCGCGGGGCGGGAGATCGCGGTTATTGATCATCATTCGGCGGGTGACACTGAGTTCGGGGACATACGTTACATCAGGGCGGACTCGCCGTGCGTGACCCTTCTGGTGCAGAAAATTATTGAAGCCTTCGCGGAAGAGCCTACACAGGAGGAAGCGCACCTTATATTCAGCGGTTTTGCCACGGATACGGAGTTTTTCCGCCATCTTGAAAACGACGCGCCGGAGGTTCTGTCTATGCTGAGCCGCCTGGCGGCGAAGGGCGTTACGCCGCGGCAGATTTACCGTGAGACTTTTGGCAGCTACAGCCCGCAGTCGCGCATTTTTATTGCAGACGCCCTGAAAACGATGGAGAGCCATTACGGCGGGCGCTTTATTCTTGTGCATGAGCTTTTGGAGCATAGCCGTGAGTTCCAGCGGGAACACCGGCAGACAGACGCGGTGTATCAGCTTCTTCTCTCGACCGAAGGCTGCGAGGCCCTGGCTTTTATCCGCGAAGAAGACACGGGAAAAACCGCGGTCAGTCTGCGCTCCGTGGACTGTGTTAACGTGGGGCTTATATCCAGGCAGTTTAACGGCGGCGGTCACAAAAACGCCGCGGGTTTTACAACGGCCCTTGCCTGCGCGCAGATTAAACCCCTCTTGCTTGCGGCCTTCAAAAAAGTTTTCGACCCTGCCCCCGAAGACGCCTCCGCGTCCTTGGCGTAAACAGCCTTTAAACGCCCGTTTTTTCGATTAGCTCCGTCAAAAGCGGGATAAGCTGCTTCTTGCGCGAGACAATTTCTTTCAGAAAATAGATGCCTCCCGCTTTATATGCCTCAACCCGCGGAAAGCCCAGGGACGCGGTGAAGGATTTTTCTCCCACAACGAAGAGCAGGGAATCCAGCGTGGCCACGTCAGTAACAAGCAGGGCCGCGAAAAAAAGCTGTTTGCCGCCGCGTTCTTTTTCCAGAGCGGCGAAGATTTCTTCCCGCCGCGCGACAAGCTCGTCGGGGCTGTTTGTCTCGATCTGGCTGACGGAAAAACGGGCGTCCTTTTCGGCGTATTCCTTCATGTCGAGGCCAACCAGTTCTTCGGCCGGCCGCGCGTTTACCTTGTTCGCCGCGGCCTGGAGTTCCGCGCTCAGGGTGGGAATGTCAAGCCCCGTCACCTCGGCAAGATATTCCGAGGTCTGCCTGTCATCTTCTGTAGCGGTGGCGGATTTCAGCCCAAGGGTATCCGCCAGAATGCCGCACAGCAGGATGGACGCGATTTCTTTCTTCATAGGAATACGCTGCTCGCGGTACAGATTGGTAATAATCGTGCAGGTAGCGCCCACGGGCTTATTGATAAAAGTTATGGGATAGCGGGTGGACATATTGCCCAGCCTGTGATGGTCTATTACCTCAAGGATGCGGTAATTCTCTATTCCCTCGATGGCCTGACTCGGCTCGTTGTGATCCACAAGAATAAGCTGAATATTCGGTTCCTGAATAAGGTCGCCCTCGAATATAACCCCCTGCACGCGGCCCTCTTCGTCCCCGACGGGAAGACAGCGCGAGGGCATGCGAGAAAGAGGTTCCCGGATTTTTCGTATAGGGTCCTGAAGCCGTGCGAGGGGTACAGAATCATCCCCCATGGCTTCCACAGGGGCGGAATACATGATGAGCATGGCCGTCGAAGAGGTATCGTAGGGACTCGACATGACGGACACTTCGTTTTTTTCCGCCAGAGCTGCAAGCTCAGGATCAAGAACATGGCTGGTGGATAAAACCAGGGCCCTCACCTTCCGTTCGATACAGTGACGCTGCAGGTCGATCCTGTCACCCATGATGACCAGGGCCTGGTCGGGGTCAACTTTATCGAGCTGCTCAATGAAAAATTTGTTATAGGAGGCGGCGACTATGATGGAAGAGCGTACAACCTCGCGGCGCTTGAACAGGGTAATGGGTTGAGCGCGCAGGGTTTCCGTTAAATGGTCGATGGAAACCGGAAAGGTCGATTTCTGGTGCGGGTTGATGTGGGTAATGATGTAGCGCGCGAAGCCCCTGTAGTGGAGCATGCTTTTGTAAACCCCCAGGGGATCAACTATGGGCAGTACCCGCAGGTTCTCGCGCTGCATCAGCTCAAGGGCGTTCCAGAGGGGAGTGTCCTCATTCACCGTAAGGGCCTGTTCGTTCAGGTAATAGGCCGCCTTGGGGATAAGGTCGGGAAGATATTCCGGCACGCGCGCCTTAAAGCGTTCAAAGATATATTCAGTCTGGGGGTTCAAATTTCCGGCGCGGGCGGCGCGGCAGTTGGGTGTCCCCGCGGTTCGTTTGAATTCGGCGTAGGCCGCCGCCGAGATAACGGAGTCCGCGTCCGGATTCCGGTGGCCAATGACATAAATGCGTTGTTCCATATTCTTATCTAAATATAACAGAAAATAAAGACAGCGAGAAGGGAAAGCTGAGACTTGTCCGGAAATCCGATTGGCTCCTCTTTAGGCCTGTGCATGCGTGTTGATTTTTGGCGTTTTTTATGGTCAAATGGCTTATGCAAAACCGTACTTTTTCCGCATACGGCTTGGCTGGGCTATGTCTTGCCTTGTTCGCGTTTGTTTTGACATCCTGCGGCCCGGGCAGAATAGGATACGGGGTTCTTTTGTGGTCGGAGGATGAGGCCGCTTTGCCGACAGGGTCTGTTCTTCCCGTGTATGAAGAGTCTCGGCTCAGGCAGGCTTATGTGACAGGAGGGTCTGAGCCGGACAGGGAAAAAGAGCGGCATGAGGTGGCTATCTGGCGCGTTCAGTTTTTTCCCGACAAAAAAGATGCGCAGGCTTTTGCCGGGGGGTTTGAAGGCGTAAAAGACCTGTATGTGCGGGCGAACCGCAACGCCCTGCCTATTCGGGAAAAAGCCGACAGGCTGTCCCGGCAGGTATACCGCCTGCGGCAGAATGAAACAATGAAAATACTCGCCCTGGGCGTTACCCCCTCCGATGAGAACGGGCTTCAGGGGTACTGGTACCATGTTTTGACAGAAGAAGGGGTATCCGGCTTCTGCTTTAATTATCATCTGATTCTTTTCAACGCGAAAACGAACGCCATTATATCCACGTCCCAGGACGCTTCACAGGAGGCCGTCGCGGCTATTCTGACAAACTCATGGAAGCCGGATTTTTTCCGGGAGATGGTTTCCTCGGGCCGTATAGACCTTGTCCGTTTTCGTTCTGATTACGGACTGTTTTTCGACGAAGAGCCCCGTCAGCTCAGAATCGTTCTGCCTTCCGTGTCCTTCAGTGTTCCCTTCTCCCGCATACGCAAAGCCACGGGGGACACCTATATAGCCGAAGGCAGCGACGTTCAGATGCAGCTCAGGGCGGACCAGACTGAGCTTGTTGTCTCGTATCCGCATAACGCGGGCCGGCGGACCAGCGCTTTTTCCGCCTTCAAAGAGGATGTTGAGGAAATTATTATACGCGAACAGGAGCGCAGGCGTAATACCCTCCTCGCGTTTGTCCGTAACGGATCTGATCTGCGCAGCAGCGCCTACGGAGAGATCCGCATTACCGAAGAGGGCGATTTTACCTGGACGGATTTTGGCCGCCTTGTTCCCTCGGTTATTCCGGCGGGGACGCAAAATCAGGGCAAAGTCGAGTTTTCGGTTTTTACCTCAGGAGAAGCGCAAAACGCCTACGCGGGCGTTATTACTTTCCGTTTTGCCGGGACAAACCGGGCCGTCAGCTTTTTTTACCGTTTTACGGAGCAGGGGACCCAGCTTATTCACATTCCGCCGGAAAGCATAGAAGAGAACATCGTCCGCCGCAGGCCGATGAATCCCCTTGTTCTGTTTTTTGCCCCGTTCTGATGATGGATGCCGGCGCAAGCGGGGGGCCTGCCTTTGTTCAGCTTTCCGGAATCTCCCTCGCCTTCGGGGACAGGCAAATTCTCAAAGACGTGACCCTCAATCTGTCCTCCGGCAGCCGCTGCGCGCTGACAGGCGCAAACGGCTGCGGCAAAACAACACTGATGAAAATCATAGCCGGCAAAATTAAGGCGGACTCCGGCAGCCTTACGCGGCGGCGCGGCGCGCGGGTTTCATACCTGCCGCAGTCCGGGGTTGTTCATTCGGGCAGCCTCCTTCTTGATGAGGTTGAACGGGCCTTTGACCCCATGCGGGTCTATCTGGAAGAAATCGAAAATATTGAAAAAGCCCTGGCGCGGGTTACCGAAGAAAGCCCCGAAACGCCGCGGCTGCTCGAAACCCTGCACCATCATCAGGAGTATACGCAAAACTCCGGCTACTGGTCCCGCGGTGAAAAAATCGACATGGTTCTGCGCGGCCTGGGGTTTTCCGGCAGCGACATGAAGCGTCACACAGGGGAGTTCTCCGGCGGCTGGCAGATGCGCATCGCCCTGGCTAAGGTTCTTCTGGAAGACCCGGACATACTGCTTCTGGATGAACCCACGAATTATCTTGATATTGAGGCCCGCGGCTGGCTGAAAAAGTTTCTGGACTCTTTTACGGGCGGTGTTTTAATCGTTTCGCATGACCGCTGGCTGCTCGACGCGGCTGTGAAGGAGGTCGCCGAAATTTTCTGCGCGCGTCTCACGCGCTACGCGGGCAATTATACGGCCTACGAAAGACGCCGCGCGCAGGAGGTCGGCAGCCTTATGGACGCCTACAGGCGGCAGCAGGAAGAAATAGCCCGCCAGGAAGAGTTTATAAACCGCTTCCGTTACAACGCGTCGAAGGCCGCGATGGTGCAGAGCCGCGTCAAGCAGCTTGAAAAAATCGTCCGCATTGAGGCGCCCGAAAGCGTCAAACGCATTCACTTTTCTTTTCCGCCCGCGCCCGCGAGCGGCCGGTGGGTGATGCGCGCCGAAAACATTTCAAAAAATTACGGCGGCCCCGATGTACTGAGTAATTTGAGTTTTGAACTCGAAAGGGGCGAGAAGCTCGTTGTCGCGGGGCGTAACGGAGCGGGCAAGTCCACCCTGCTGCGCGTTCTGGCCGGCCGGGACTCCTCATTTTCGGGCCGCGCCGAGCCGGGCGCGGGGGTCAGGATGGCGTACTTCTCCCAGGACGAGGAGGCCGCCCTTGACAACACGCATTCGGTAGAAGAGGAAATCGAATCGGTTTGTCCCACGCAGCTATTCCCCAAAATCCGTTCCATGCTGGGGGCGTTTCTCTTTCAGGCGGACGATATATACAAATCCGTTTCTGTGCTGAGCGGGGGGGAGCGCAGCCGCCTTGCCCTGCTTAAAATGCTGCTCTTCCCCGCGAACCTCCTCATCCTTGACGAGCCGACAAATCACCTGGACATGAACTCAAAAGACGCCCTTCTGGACGCCCTGCGGCAGTTTGGGGGAGCGGTTATTTTCGTTTCTCACGACAGGTATTTTATCGAAAGCCTCGCCACAAAAGTTCTGGAACTCCGCGCGGGGCAGCCCGCCCGCCTGTTCCCCGGCAGGTATGAGTATTATCTTTTCCGTCTTGAAAAGGAAGAAGAAGCCTTCCGCGATACAGGCGGCGGCAAAACTCCGGGCTCTGTTTCCGCGCCGCGCCTGCCGGCCGCGCCCGCGGCGGACCTTCCGGGGATAAACCGCGAAGAACAGAAACAGCGCAAAGCCCTTATCCGCAAACTTGAACGCAGGGAAGAAGAAATCCTTGCCCGCATAGGCGGGCTTGAGGCGCGGCAGAGGGAAATTATGGCCGAGATGGCCCGGCCGGAAACCTACGCCGACGGCGGGAAGATGAAAAATCTGAAGGACGAACTTGAGCGCGCCGGACAACAAGAGGCGGCGCTGCACGCGCAGTGGGAACAAGCCGGCGCGCAGCTGGAAGCGGCGAAAGCGGGACTGTGAGCGGCGGGGAAGGGGCCTGTGGTTAATTCCCCCTTCTTCTTCCCGGCGCGTTACTCCCGCGTGCGAGTAACCCCCCGCCTTTCACACCGCGCGCAGGCCAAAGGGCAGGAGCCGCAGTGCGGCGAGGCGGGCGTACAGACGGTCTGTCCGTATTTTACCAACAGCTCGTTAAGCGGAATCCAGTATTTGCGCGGCATAATTTCCATAAGAGCCATTTCCGTTTCTTCCGGCGTTTTCGTCCGTACCCATCCCGCGCGGTTTGATATACGGTGAACATGAGTGTCAACGCATATCGCCTCGACGCCGAAACCCAGATTTAAAACGAGATTCGCGGTTTTTCTGCCAACGCCTTTCAGCCGCATAAGAACATCCCTGTCCGCGGGGGTCCTGCCGTGAAAATCCTTTTCAACGCGGCGCGCCGCTTCGCGGATGTGAACAGCCTTTGTTTTATAAAACCCCGCGGGGTAGATAAGACTCTCAATCTCCTTTTCCGTCAGCGCGGCCAGAGCGGCGGGAGTGGAGGCTTTCGCGAAAAGCCGCCGCGATGCGGCGAGAGTCACATCATCTTTTGTACGCAGCGAAATCATTGTCGAAACAAGTATCCTGAAAGGGTCGCCGGGATTATCCGCTGCGACCTGCGATACAGACGGCAGTCCGCCGCGCCGCGTGTCCCCGGCGGGCCAGCCCAGCCGCGCGCGCAAATCCTGAAAAACGCGATCCCAGGTTTTTCCCGTAAGTTTTTTCATCACATCACCGCAACTCATCACCGCGAATCACGGAAAAGCAAAACCACGGCAAAGGTTTCAACAGCGCGGCCCTCGCCCACCGCGTCAACCTTTTCTTTTGTTTTGCCTTTTACGGAAACAGCCGAAGGCGGAACGCCCAGGTCTTCCGCGAGGCAGGCGATGATCGCCTCTTTATACGGAAGAATTTTCGGACTTTCCAGAACAACAGTACAGTCAAGATTCCCTATACGCAGATTCGCCGCGCGAACCAGATTCACCGCGCGGCGCAGAAGTATCCTTGAAGATATGTCCCTGTAGGCCGGATCCGAGGGGGGGAAGCTCTCCCCTATATCCCCCAGGCCCGCCGCGCCGAAAAGGGCGTCGATAACAGCGTGGATTAAAACATCCCCGTCGGAGTGGCCGTCCTCTCCCCTGGTCGAAGGAATTTCCGCGCCGCCCAGAAGAAGCCTGCGGCCCTCCACAAGCCTGTGCAAATCATAGCCATAGCCTATTCTTGGAAAACCGCCTGCGGCGGATTCTTGTTCCGGCGCAGGCGGCAAATCAGAAGCGTAGGTGACTTTTTTGTTCCGGGTATCCCCCGGTACGGAAAAAACCGGACCCGCGTATGCCGCGTAGATTTCTGTATCGTCAAGGTACTCGCGGCCATCCTCAGCCGCCTTCGCGTGCGCCTCCAGAATTTTCGCGTAAAGAAAACCCTGCGGAGTCTGCGCCCCACGGATTTGACCGCGGTCCAGGTGGGCTTCAATAAAGCCCTCGGCATCAACCCTTTTCAGGGCGTCCACTGCGGGAGTAAGAGGCAGGCACGCGCCGCGGGCTTTTGCCCCGGCCGCGACGGAGCGTATCAATTCGGGCGTTACCCAGGGGCGGGCGCCGTCATGGATAAGAACAAACTCAGGACGCCGGCTCTTCATTGCGCACAGGCCCAGGTAGACGGACTTCTGCCGGGTCTCGCCGCCGGGCACAAAAAACGTGCTCTCCGCGCGCCGGGGGCCGGCAAGCCAGGGCGCAAGGACATCCCGCGCCTCGGCCTCGCCGCCGGGCGGTACGGTTATAACATACAGGCAAATAATCCTGCTGTTTTCAAAAGCCTCCAGCGCGCGGAGCAGAAGGGGTTTCCCCCCCGAAAAAAGATATTCCTTTTTGCGGCCGCTGCCCATGCGAAGGCCCGCTCCCGCGGCGGTTATAAGAGCGGCGCAAAAGGGCGGACCGTCCGCGGCGTCAGTAATCAGTCCCGTCTTCCTCTTCTTCCCCAACCTCTTCCTGGTCTTCTTCAAAACTCTCGTAGTCGTCGTCTTCACGAACCACGGCGGAGGGAGTTTTCAGCTTTTCCGGCAGGTCCGCCTCGAGCTTGCCGAAAACAAGCTGTTCAACCTCATCTTTTTTTATGGCCAGGGCAAAGGATATTTCATCCACAAGAAGTTTTAAAGCGTTATCGAAAAGTTTACGCTCAAGAATAGGAAGCTCCTTTATCTTGGAACGCTGGTACAGAGTACGCACAACCTTGGCAATATTGACAACGCTGCCCTGCTTCAGAAGATCCAGATTCATCTGGTAGCGCAGCTTCCAGTCCGTGGGAACAGCCTCGGAATCCTCAGAAATAAACGTGAGGGCTTTTTCCGCTTCTTTCTTGCTGACAATAGCGCGGATGCCCAGCCCCACAGCCTTATCCACAGGAACCATGACAGTCATATCGGAAACCTCAAGGTAGATAACATAATAAAGGGTCTTCTTGTCCTTGAATAGGCGGTTCTCTATAGACAGGATCTTGCCCACCCCCTGCAAAGGATACACAACCTGCTGGTTTTTCTTAAACGGAAGATTCCTGGGCAGGGTAACACGGGTACTCGGTTTTTTCGTCGTCGCCATTACACCAGTATAGCAAAAAATTACAGGCGCGTCGAGTAGCCGACATACGGTTCGCATAGGCGAACCGTATGTCGGCCCCGGAAATGTGCGGTGGAAGTCACCAGTACCCTTCCGGCTTGACCACAAAACTCCCGGTTACAACACAATTGCGCAGCAATTGCCGTGGCGGTTATGTCGCTTCCGCACATTTCCGTGATTGCGTTCCCGCAACGTTTACCGGCTCACTCCGCTATTTCAGGTCACAGGCCCTTTACATACGCCTCATAGGCAGAAGCCGTCATAAGGTCGTCGTACTCCGAGGGGTCGCCGGGTTTAACCTTAATGAACCAGCCCTCCGTAAAAGGCTCGGTGTTGATAAGACCGGGGTTGTCCGCAAGGCCGGCGTTTACCTCCGTGACAAGGCCGGACACGGGGGCGTATACATCGCTTGCAGCCTTGACCGATTCCACAACTCCAAAAACATCGTCTTTTTTCAGCTCTTTTCCCAACGCGGGAAGCTCAACAAAAACCACATCCCCAAGACTGTCCTGCGCATAATCAGAAAGACCTATAACGATTAAATCACCTTCTTTTCGAGCCCATTCATGTGATACATGATACATAACAGCCGCATCGTAGCGCATTTTGTACCTCCGGTTTTTGTACTGGTATCAGTAGACTTGAGAGGAACCCAACCGGGTTCCCGAACAACCCTAATTTAAAACGTTCTTTGAGAGATGGCAAGGGATAGAACCAGGGCCGGCGCATAGAGCGGCGCAAGGGCTTAATTTTAATACGCCCAGTCGGATACGCCTATCCAGTCGCAAACCAAACAGTTCCCGTATGTTCTTTTTGTCGAAAGTAACCGTAGTGTCATTGATAACCAGACAGGGCACGCTCATGACCTTGTACTTTTCCCGCAGAGTCGGAAAATGGTTCAGGTCGTAGGCCTCCGCCGTGATAAGGGGATTTGCCGCCGCCATACGCTGGGCCGCCATGACCAGTTCGGGACACATGGTACAGGTAAGGGAGACGAGAATTTTCAGCGGCGCCGGACTCAGGACGGCCCTCAGGGCTTCCTCGGTCTGCGGGTCAAGAGCCTGCCCCGCCTGCCCCGGCCTTACGGATCATACAGAAAGCAGGGCATAGGAACCAAAGGGGCGCTGTCTACCTTTAGTTATGATATTGCTGTAATATTCTTGCAATCGCTTCTGTCTGCCAATAATTTTTCCCTGTCGTTTGAACCCATAAAGTATAAGGGTGCGCGGGAGAAAGAATTACAACCCCTGTTTCTTTTTCCGGCTGAATTTTTGCAATAAACCCGGGACTGCCCCGCAGGAAATCAGTAGATCTTGCTTCAATTTATTAACCGCAAGCGGCAATACGCTTAATTCATTAAACATTAGCTCCATAATTATTATATCAACTTTGAAAGTTGATTGCTCCATTCGTCCAGGAAATTTTCAGGATACTCGCTCAATGTTCCATTCTTATCGATCTGTATTGTAATAATTTTTGTATATTGTTCGGTCTCTGTAGTCTCTTTGTCGAAATACATGATATTTACCCTGTCTTTGTCTACTATTTTTTCTTTTACAGCGACTCTAATCCCGTTTAAGATATGATCGCTGTGAGTTTCGACAAAAAGCTGCGCGCCGGTTTGGGCTGCCAGGGCAATAAGTTTACCAATTTCCGCCTGCCCCCGCGGATGAATATGGGATTCAGGATTTTCAATAATAATGATTTTATCCGGTTCGGCTGTCAACAAGGCCAGTATAACAGGAAGAATATAGGATATTCCAAAACCGACATTTTTGGGAAGAAAATGATTGGTCTTATTGTGTTGAAGATCAAATTGGTAGTCAAGGATTATTTTATTGACTTCAGGCAGGTATCTTGTGTTTAAGGATACGCCCGAAGATATTTCTTTTATCCATGCGTTGACTTGCGCCAGAAGTTTTCCGGATGCGCCTTTTGCATGCCTTAAAATAACAGGAACATCATAATCGTTTCCGTAAAAATCAAGAAAATGAACCGCGTTTCTTCAATTTGCCGCTGTAAACTTCTATCCAGCTTGTCAAACACGGCGCCCTCCAGTTTGCCCAGAAATTCCAGGCCGGTTAATTTCAAAGTTTTTGTTACAATAAAATTTTTTATGGCGCTTAACCGCTGCAATCCGTCTATTACGAGCCATTTGTCATTATCTGTCCCATCAAAATAGAAAGCCGGCAGGGGGAATTTTATAAGCAATGATTCAATGAGCTGGCTCTGCTGTTTGGGATTCCATAAGTCTTTTCCCCGTTGAAACGCAGGAGCAAGATCGATTTCGGCGGGATTGGCTTTTAATCTTTTAATGAAGAACCGCGGAGCAGAGCTCCGCGGTATCTTCGTTGGTTAAGGAAATTTATTGTATAGGCATGGTTCATAACCCGTAAATTTAAGAGCCTTTCCATTTTGTGGTAGGCCAAC
>JAISQU010000210.1 GCA_031274005.1 Spirochaetales bacterium | reverse complement strand
AGGACATTTTCCAAGCGGGGTGCAGCTTCTTTTTCCGTGTATTAAAGCGATGGTTCTATGGGCCGCCCTATTATCGTCATTCGACCTGTAGCATTTGTATACGCCAAAGGTTTTTTTGGCCTTGGTTCTGGCACAGCAACGGAACAAAAAAATCCAGACATTTTTCTGTTCCGCTTTGAAATCCTGTTACCAGAAACACGCCCTCGCGTGCGTTTGCCTGGGCATGCAAAAAACCGGGCTTTCCGCCGCTGGCGCGGCTCCAGGGGATTGCTCCGCAATCCCCTGGAGCCCTACAATCCCTTGCGCCCCAACGGCCCCATAAGCAGCCGGTAATGTATTTCCCTAATAACCATAGGCGCTTATCGGTAGCGCCTCGCCGCTCTGTCATGTCCTCACTCATTCAACGCATCAATTTCTTCCGGGGTTAAACCTTCTGAATCTGGTTTCATTCCCAGAATTTTCTCGACCTTTCGGACTTCTTCCAAAACCTTTTTATCATACTCCGCTATGGCTTTCTCGAATTCTTCCTTGCCATCACCGGGTTTGTGGTTGATGCGTTCGCGATTGTCTTGAATATCCATCCGGCGGCGTGTCATTACGGTTTTCATTTTGGAACCAGCTCATATCTGTATAGTTAGTCAAAACAAGGTGCGCGAGCGGTGCGCGGGGAGTTTCCCGTGGCGCTTTACCTGCCGGACGAACCCCGCAGTTTTTCCAACCGTGCCGGGTCAAGGCGTATCGTGAGATTTTTTTCGTGAGTGGGCAGGACTGTTCCGGCTTTTTCGCCTTTTGCCCGCCGCAGATATTTAACCTGTGTATAGTAGAGTTCGGCGCCCCCTGAAGAGCGGGCCTTGCTGTAAAAAACCGCCAGATTTCCCGCGTCAAGAAGTGTATCAAGGGGAACGCTTTTCCCCGGCAGACACTTCACAAAAACATAGGGGCCGGGAGCATCCCGCGTATGAAGCCAGTAGTCGTTGCCCCGTACATACCGGCGCAGCAGCTCATCGTTTTCCGCGGCCGTTCTTCCGACAAGTATGCGCAGCCCGCATGAAGAAAAACTCAAACCCGGCGTTACGGTCTTTTCCTTTTCACGCGGAGATTTTTCCTCACGCAGCGCCTCCCGCAGAACCCCCGCGTCTTTTTCTGTTCTCAGCTCTTCGAGCCGCCTGCGCAGGTCAGGCAATTGCCTGTGCAGACTGCGCAGCTCTTCTTCCACGATACTCCGGCCGCTTTTCGCTTTTTTGTATTTCCGGTAAAAGACTTCCGCATTTTCGTGGGGACTCAAGGCGGCGTCAAGGGCAATCTCCACATCCGCGCCCGTTTCGTAGTCATGCGCCCTGCACCACGCATCGCCTTTTTTGAGGGCCTGAAGGTTCTGCATAATGAGGTCGCCGGATTTCTTCATGCTTTCCAGGTCAGCGTAATTTTCGAGGCGTTTTTCCAGCCCCGCTATGGTCGAGGAGATTTTTGCTTCCTGAACCTGAAAGCGGTTTTCAAGCCGCGTGATGAGTTTTTCCCGCAGGGCCTCCTCTTCGCGGCGAAAATACTCTTCTTCGATAAACGCGCCAAAAGGCATACCGGCGGGCCAGGGCCTTATCTCAAAGTGCTTCGCGGGCTTTACAGCGGCGGCGTTTTCCCCGGCGGCCTCAACCCCGGCCGGAACAGGCGGCCTGTAAACGCCGCCTGTCTCCTCGCCCCGGCCCGGCCTGCGGTAATACGCGTCAAGGATGATCCCCTTTTCATCCGCCGCGATAATGTTCGAGGCCGCGCCCCACAGCCGCAGCCAGAGCACTGTTTCCTCTCCGGCCCTGTGTATTCTAAAAAACAAAACGCGGTCGCTCGGAACCTGCCGGACTTCGAGGATTCTGCCGCCCCTGATGCGGGAACGCAGAAACTCCGCGAACCTCTGCGTTACTTTAGGATAAACCAGTTTTCGCGACAGGCGGTGAATCCGAGAACTCCCCGCGGCAAGGCTTATATACAGGCTAAAAGCGTCTGCCGGCTGAAAAAGCTCAAGCACAAGGCTGTGAAAATCAGGCTGCCGAATATCCTGAACGCGGCGCCCCTCAAGACGCAGTTCGCCGAGAATCTTTTCGATTTCTTTCCAATTCAGGGACATGTAAAAATAGGCTCCGCCCCGGCGAGAAAGGCATCTTCGTCCCGCTGCGAAAAAAACACCAAGCGGATTTCCTTCAGTTTCGGCGCGCCTCCGAAATATTCTTTCAGCAGCGACGCCACAAACCGCGCCGCCCTGTCCTGCGGAAAACCGTAAACCCCCGTTGAAATTGCAGGAAAAGCCAGGGACGCAAGCCCGTTTTCTTCCGCGAGGCTGATGGAGTTCCTGTACGCGCCGGCAAGAAGAGCCTCCTCGTCCCGTCCGCCGCCGTACCAGACAGGCCCGACAGTATGTATGACATGCCGTGCCCTCATCCTGCCCGCCGTCGTTATAACAGCCTTCCCCGCGGGCAGGCCCTCAGGCCAAACCGTCCGCCGCAGCTTTTTACATTCCTCAAGAATAGCGGGTCCCCCGGCCCGGTGTATCGCGCCATCCACACCCCCGCCGCCCATCAGCGAAGAGTTCGCCGCGTTGACAACAGCATCAACATCCAGGGCCGTAATGTCCCCCGTCTCCACCTTGAGGCCGCCGTCAAAAAAACTTTTCATGGACTCCCTCCGATAGTGCTTTACACAAATTTATCCGCAATCCGCCTGATTATGCAATAGCGCGGGAGATACTGACCAGGGCATCGGCGTTTACTTTTTCCAGTCATCCATGGCGCCCCACGGGTTTCAAAAAATGATTTAATTTTGGAACCAGCTCAACTATTCACTTCTGTCCGCTCAACTATTTTTGGGCGCGCCCCCCGCCGGGGGCTGTCAATAGGAGATATACGACGGCAGCCAGGTCGTCAGGGGCGGTATAAGGCTTATGGCAATCAGCACTATCACGTTACAGGTAACATAGGGGGCCGCCCCCTTGAATATTTCGATGATGGGCATTTTATTGATTTTCGTACAGGCGTTCAGGCACATGCCCACCGGCGGGGTAACAAGCCCTATTGCCAGCCCGGTTATCATCATGGCGCCGAACTGAAGCTCGTTAAAGCCCACAGTATTCATGACAGGCAGGAGTATAGGCGTCAGAAGCAGTATGGCGGGGGAAACATCGACAAAGGTTCCGATGATAAGTATCAGAATAACAAAAAGAATCCCATAGCCCCAGAGCGGTAATTGCAGCGCGAGAAAAAACTCGCCTATGGTAGCGGGAATGTTTGCCATGGTCAGAAGCCAGGTAAAGATTGTGGTAAAACCGATGATAAGCATAATGGAACTTGAGGAGATTAAGGTCTTGTGCAGGGCGGTGATAAGGTCCTTCAGCGTCAGTTGTTTGTAAACCAGAGCCCCGATAAAAAGCGAATACAAAACCGCTATGCCCGCGGATTCGCTCGCGGTACAAATTCCGAAACTGACAAAAAGAATAATAATAAGCGGCATCGCGACAGCGGGAATCCCGTACAGCATGGTACGCAGAAAATGTCCGGAATCAAAGGCTTCCAGTTTTGGGTGATAGCCTTTTTTTACGGATATAACGCTCATAACCGTAAGCTGGGACAGGCCGATAAGAACCCCCGGAACAAGGCCGGCAATAAAGAGCTTTCCCACCGACGCGCCGGATATCATCGCGTACACAATCATGGGAACGCTGGGCGGTATAATCATCCCCATTGTGGACGAGGCAACCGTAACCCCGGCGCTGACCCGCGGGGGATAGCCCGCGGCTTCCATAGCGGGAATCAGGATGGAACCCAAAGCGGCGGTATCCGCGACAGAGGAACCGGAGATCCCGCCGAAAATCATACTGCCCACAATATTGACTTCGCCCAGGCCGCCGTGGATGGGGCGCACAAGGTACATGCTGAAATCAATAATGCGCCTGGTGATGCCGCCGGTATTCATCAGTTCACCGGCAAGCATGAAAAGCGGCATGGCAACCATGATGAAGCTGTTCACGCCGCCCCAGACCCGCTGAGGAAGCATCTGGACAAAATTCGGCGCGAAGGTGGCAATATATACCAGGCTTGAAGCCCCGATAGCAAACGCGATGGGAACGCCCAGCACCACGAAAACAAGAAGGAATACCAGAAGAATAATCATTGCCATTTTTTTGTCCTCTAAAATCAGGAATCAGGGCCAGAGCGTTAGGGCGTCTTTCCCGCGCCGGAAAAAAGCGACGCGACAAACCGCGCAAAGTTGACGCCGACACAGACAAGGGCCAGAAGGCAGCCGACAGGGATAATCCCGTACATATACGCCATGGGTATGCGCATTCCGAAAGAAATCTGATGCCCGTAACGCCGCACATAATCAAAACCGTAAAACAGCATAACGCCCAGAACGGTAAACACAACGGCATAATTGAAAAGGGCCAGGATTTTTTTCAGAACCGGCGGGAAAAGATTAAAAATGCTTTCGATTGCCACATGTTCGTGCTGAATAAAACAAATTCCCATACCCCAGAATGTCGTAAAAGCAAAGGCTGTTGTTATAAACTCTTCCAGAAAGGTATGGGAAACGCCAAAAAAGTACCGGGCTATAACCGCGTAGATGACGCAGCCCGCCACCACGGCAACGGAGAATATGCCTATGCCCAGATATATCCTGTACAGCGTTTTACCGATTTTTGTCAGGCTGTTCATGGTTCTCCTCCTTATGCCGCGGCGGGCTGTTTACTTGCCGGCGACAATGCCGCGCATTGTGTCAAGCTCGGCTTTCGTCAGCATGCCGTTCTCCAGGTACTGATCGTAGACAACTTCAACGGCCTTTTTGAAAGCGTCCCTCTCTTCGGGACTCAGCATATATACTTCCGCGTTTGCCTTGATCACGTCAAGGGCCGCCTGCTGATTGTCGGCGATGGCCTTGTTATTGACTATCATGGACTCGGTTGTTACATCCTGTATGATTTTCTTGTAATCAAGAGACAGGCTGTCGTACCAGGCAAGGTTTACATAGAAGGGATCCGGATGGAACTGATAGTTGATGGCCGTAAAATATTTCTGGACTTCGTAGAACTTCATGCCTTCCACGTTGACCCAGGGGTTTTCCTGCCCGTCCGCGACGCCGGTTTTCAGGCCCATGTACAGATCGTTGTAGGGTATGGAAATGGTAGAAGCGCCCAGAGCCTTGAAAGTCCTGTCTATGGTGTCCATGCCGTTGGTCCGCATTTTCAGGCCCACAAGGTCCGCAGGTTTTTTAAGCGGGCGCTTGTTGTTCGAAAACTGGCGGAATCCCCCGGCGTCTCCCAGACCCAGAATAATGGCGCCGTCTTTCTGCGAATCTTTGCAGACTTCCTTGGCAAAGTCCGAGTTCATCAGCCGGTTAATCTCCTCGGCGTTTTCGCAGAGGAAGGGAAGGGAAAAAATGAGGAGCTTGGGCAGAAAGTCAAACTGTCCGCCGCGGAAACCCTGAATGACGCCCGAACAGGTCTGCTCAAGCATTTCTTTTTCCGTACCCAGCTGGCCGGCGGGGAAAATCTCGACCTTGATCCCGTCTTTGGTTTTTTCTTCCAGGCTTTTCTTGAAAGCCAGCAAAGAAATATGCCGCGGGTTATTCACCGGCTGGGCGTGCCCTATCTGCATGGCGAATACCTTGCTGACGGCCGCGGCCTGTGCCTGCGCGGAAGCGCTTTCTTCTTTGCCGCCGCACGAGGCAAAGACTCCCGCAATGAGCAGCAGCGCAGCAGCGCCGCTAAAAAATCTTTTCATACTGAAACCTCCTTATTGGTTACAAACAGGTATATGTTTGACACCACTATAAACTCAATTCAGGAATCTGACACTATAAAATATTGCTCAATTACTCTAATATGTTGCTGCGGTATTGTCCGGGCGAAAGGTTTGTATATTTTCTGAAAGTCCAGGTAAAATAATTCGGATCGGAAAATCCCGTGATTGCGCTTATCTCTTTTATGCTGTGATTTGTCGCGGCGAGAAGCTGCCTGGCGTTTTTAATTCTGATGTGGATAAGGTACTCAATAATTGTTTTGCCTGTAGCCGCCTTGAAGATGCGCGAAGCATGAAACTTGCTGTAGCCGCAGCTTTCGGCAATATCATCAAGGGTTATTTTCTTCCCGAAGTTATTTTCCATATATGTCATCAGTTTCGCGGCGATGTCCCCGGAGCCCCATCGGCTGTCCTGCGCGAAAGCTGTTCTTGGTACGGCGGGAACTTCGCTGTCAAGATACTCGATAATATGAGTCAGGCAGGACACAAGGATATCCTGCTTTACCGGCTTAACCAGAAAGTCGGCCGCCCCCAGCTGCAGGGCGCGGACGGCAAAATCAAACTGGTCATAGGCTGTGGAGATAACCGTTTTGACTCTGCATCCTGCGCCGCGTATCTTCTCCAGGGCATCCAGCCCGCTTATGCCCGGCATATTGATGTCCAGAATCATAATATCCGGGCTGTGTTTCAGCGCCGCCGTTACTGTTTCATTGCCGCCTCCTGTTTCAAAAATTTCGCCCACAGGCAGCCCCGCCCGGAGAACAAACATTTTTATTGCCTCTCTTTCGATTTCCTCATCATCGGCAATAAGAAGTTTATACATCTTTTTCTCCTGCCAGCCTGATAATAACCATGGTCCACGAACCCTCTTTACTGATTATGGAAAACGGCATAAGGCCGTTGCGTTTTTTTTCAGCGAAAAACGCGAGCCGCTTGCGTGTATTCTGCACGCCTATGCGCTGCGAAACAATACCCTGTGATTCTGTATTCAGTTCCGCAAGTTTCGCCTTCTGTATCCCCCCGCCATTGTCGAAAATGCGTATCACAGCGCCGCTTCGCCGTTTTTTTGCGGAAATTACCAGCTTTCCTCCCGCTTCCCTGGGCGCGAGGCCGTGAATCACCGCGTTTTCCACAAGCGGCTGCAAAGTAAAGCGCGGTATGCGGACGCTGCGCTGCGTGCCGTCCCGAATATCAATCTTTGTCGTGAGCCTGTCGCCGAAACGGTATTTCTGTATTGTTAAATATTCCCGGGCGCTGTCTACCTCCTCCTCCAGGCTCACCGGCGCATCCGCGTCGGACAAGCTGTACCGCAGAAGGCTCGCCAGGCAGTCAAGCATTTGCAAGGCGGTATCCGGCTTGCCCAGCGAAATGGTCCTGCCTATGGTGTTCAGGGTATTGAAAAGAAAATGCGGATTGGTCTGGGCCTGAAGCGCGAGAAAGGTCGCCCTGTTCAGAAGCTCCTTGTATTCGAGATTCTTTCTTTGTTCCCGCAGCAGCTGTTTTTCCGTTTCGACGGAGGTCTTCAGCCGCTCGACCATCCCGCCCAGAGCGCCGGCCATTCGGTTAAAAGCGCCGGTCAGCACGCCTACGGAGTTCTTCTCATTGTAAACAGGAACCGAAACCGAAAAATTTCCTTTCGCTACTTCGTTGGCCTGTGTGACAAGTTTTTCGAGGGGGCGGGTAATATTTGCGGAAACATAGCGCGCGAAAAAAATAAAGACAAGAAGCAGAAGCGCCACAAAAACCGCGTTAATGATCTTCAGGTAAGAGCGTATCTGTACAATGTTTTCTATATGCGTATTGGCGACGGCAAGAATATCGCCCTGCAGCTCGTCGCAGTAATCCTGAAGGTAGAGCTGGATTTTTTCCGCGTAGTACAGCCGGTGATAATAATCGAAGTTACGCATGGTATACTGAAAGGAGGCGTTGCAGCACTCGTAGAAATAAATTTCAAACGCTTTCTCTATGCTGCGAAGAAGGTAAATATTCTCATCATTGCGCAGCCCCTGCTGAATCGCGGAAATATTTTGCGAGGCCAAAAGCACGGTTTCGTTGTACAGGGCGAGGTTTGTTCTGTTTCCCGTTTTTATATATGCGGCAAAATAGTCATTGCAGGAAACAAAAAGCGAGCGCAGCCGCGAAATATCCTCGACCAGGCGGAGCTGCTCCGTATACACCGAAGAGCTTCTTTCCAGAAAAAAACTGTTTGCCGTGGTAAACGCGAAGCTCAGAAAAAGCAGAATGCCCAGAATGACATTGATCATCCGCCCGACGGAGAACTGAACATGCAGGCGCACAGACGACAGGAAAGACCGCGGCGCCGTAAAGAAGCTCATACCATCCTGTCCTAATCCTGCCTCATGGCCTGCGCCAGGCGGTTCAAATACCCGCCGGTCATATTGTACAGCTTTTTTTCGTGTCCCACCTGGGCCAGCTGCGCGCGGGTAAAGCCGTCCATCAGCCTTTCGTGGTACTCGGTAAGCCGCGCGGCGCAGGAAACAAGCAGGTTCCTGTCGGCGGCGGAAATATCAGCCAAAATCTCGCTGCTCATAATGATAAGATCGGGGCTGGAGATGAAGTTCGCCAGAATCACATGGGTGATGAAAGGATAATCGGCGCTGAAAACAAAATCCGAAAAAGCCGTCTCGCGGGCGCGCATGTAACCCGAACGCATGGAAGAATATGTATCGGCGGAAATAATATCCACAGGGACAGCTCCCAACTGCCGTATCGCGCCGGCCATGATGCGGCTTGAGAGCGTCCCTATGCGCATGCCGGAAAAAGCGGGCTGATAGTTCAAAACAGGAGAATCGCTGTAGATGCATCTGAGGTCCGGACGCAGAAAGGCAAGCGGATACAGTTTTTCCGTCTGACAGTCGAATTGCAGCCGCGCGCGGTTTTCTTCGAGCCATTTCATTACCGAATCCGGGTCCTGCGGCATGAGAGCCTTCAAATCGTATTCCAGGGACTGAATCTTCTGCGCAAGCTCCAGAATACTTATCCTGCCCATGGCGATGCCCCCGAAGCGCATCTGTTCCAAAACCTGCTCCTGGGCGCCGAGTTTTCCGTTATAGTATACCTTTATGTTGATCCGGCCGCCGGACTCTTTTCTGACAAGTTCCGCGAAATACGCGCTTGTTCTGGCGTAGGGATGATCCATGGGCATGGGGTCGGCAAGCCGGAACACAATGGGAGAGTCCCCCCCGCGAATCGCCGGCGGCCGTTCCAAACCCGCGGGCGGCGGCACACGGGATTCCGCGCAGCCGCAGAGCAAAAGCGCGGCCGCCGTCATAATCCGCAAAAAACAGCAGGGCCCGCGCATTTTGCAACCGTCAGCCAAAACCGAAAAGCCCGAACACCCTGCCGACAAAAAAACGAATGGGCAGGATGTTGGCGTGCGTTCTGTTCTCGACATAAATAAGAATAAAAAGCGCTATGGCGCCGAATCTCAGGATTCTGGCCTCTGTCCTGGGGTCAATCTTCAGGCCCGAAAACAGAAGATGACTGCCGTCCAAAGGCGGAACAGGCAGGATATTGAATATAAAAAGCCCCAGGTTTGTCGCCGCCATATATAAAAGAAGGTTCAAAGACACATCCACCACCCTGGCCGGCAGGCTCAGAATAGTTATCAGGGCGAATTTAAAACTCAATTTAAGAAAGCACAGAACGGCGATTCCCAAAAGCAGATTAGACACAGGCCCAGCCATCGCGATAAGCGCCCTGTCCCGCCTCGGATGAGAGAGATTCTCAGGATTAAAGCGCACGGGCCTCGCCCAGCCGAAGCCGGCAAAAACAATAAACAGAAAGCCCAGGGGATCAAGGTGACGCAGGGGATTAAAAGAAACGCGGCCCTCTTCCTTTGCCGTAACATCGCCCAGCCTCCAGGCGGTAAAGGCGTGGGCCCACTCATGCAGCCCAAGGCCGGCAATAACAGCCGGCACGGTATACAACATTCTTTCTATGTCAAAGTTCATACACTGCCTGCCGGCTGCCGGCTACTTCAGGAAAAATCTCAGAACAAAAATGACGGATAAAATCCAGGTAATAATAGGAACATCCCGCAGCCTTCCTGTTAGAAGTTTAATAAGAACATACGAGAGAACCCCGTACACAATCCCCTCCGCGATGCTGTAGGCAAAAGGCATCATGACAATAGTAATAAAGGCGGGAATACCCTCGGTAAGATCCTGAAAATCAATATTCGTCACGGCCCGCATCATCAGAAAACCCACAATAACAAGAGCGGGCGCAGTCGCCGCCTGGGGAATAAGCAAAAACACCGGCGACAGAAAAAGCGCGACAAGAAACAGGGCCGCCGTGGCAACGGACGCAAGCCCTGTGCGCCCGCCCGCGGCAACCCCCGCGGTGCTTTCAACATAACTGGTCACGGTCGAAGTTCCCAGCCCCGCTCCCACAATGGTACCGACGGCGTCGGCAAGAAAAGCCTGCTTTACGCGGGGAATATTTCCCTGCGCGTCGGTAAGCCCCGCCTGAGTCGTTACACCCATAAGAGTACCCACCGTATCGAAAATATCCACAAAAAGAAAAGTAAAAAAAATGGTAAAAAACTTCATCGTCGCTATCTGCGAAAAATCAAACTGAAAAAACAAAGGCGCGGCGGGCGCCCGGAACAATTGAAAATCGCCGGAAAGCGGTGTTACCCCAAAAGGAATCCCCACAACGGTCGTGAGAAGAATCCCCAGAAGAATCGCCCCGGGAATCTTGTTCGCGTACAGCCCTATGGTAATAATAAGCCCGATAATCGTAACCAGCGCGCTGCCCGAGGTTATCTCGCCTATTGTCACCAGAGTCGCGGGGCTGCCGACAATGACCCCGGAGCCTTCAAGCCCAATCAGGGCAATAAAAAGCCCTATGCCGACGGCAACAGCCCGCTTCAGATTCCCCGGAATCGCCCTGACTATAGCCTCGCGCACATTGAACAGGGACAGAAAAATAAACAGAACGCCTTCGAGGAAAACCGCGGTCAGCGAAACCTGCCAGGAATACCCCAGCCCGATAACGGCGGTATACGTAAAAAACGCGTTCAGCCCCATGCCCGGCGCCAAAGCCACAGGCAGATTCGCCGCAAAGGCCATAACAAGAGTCGCCACCAAAGAAGCAATTACCGTCGCCGTAAACACCGCTTCTTTCGGCATCCCGGTCTCGCTCAGCATTCCGGGATTGACCGCCAGAATATACGACATCGTCAAAAATGTCGTCAGACCCGCGATAAGTTCCCGCTGCACAGTCGTTCCGTGATCGGTCAATTTGAAAAGCCTCTCCATCTTACCCTCCTTGCAACAGATTCACAGCCTCCATACTATCCTGTTTTCTCATTTTGAACAATACGCACGGCATACTATTGCAGGGCAACAGCACTTACTTTTCCCCGGTTATAATAGCGCATTTTTTGCGGCTCGGCCCATAGCATTTATATACGCCAAAAGTTTTTTTGGGCCTCTTGCCCTGTTACCTGTTATCCAGAACACGCTCACGCGTGCGTTTGCCTGGGCATGCAAAAAACCGGGCTTTTCGCTTCAATCTTTTGGCAGACCAAAAGGATTTCCGCTTCAATCCCTTGCGCCCCGCGGGCTTTTGCGCTTTGCGCAATTTAATTCCATAAAGCGAAGGTAAACGCCGATGCACCTGCATACTATTGACCCTCGTTAGGTGTATCAAAAAATAGACTGGCGGAAGGCTTTTGCAGAGGTTTCCGGCCTTTTTATAATGACGTAAGTCCTTGTATAACAAGGAATAATTGCATCGTTCTTGCCATATCGGGATAGTTGGCATACAAAATGCTATATATTTCACGGGGTTATGATGAAAACACGGCAAAAGAAAAATTCGGCCTCGGGCGACAATCTCAAGACATATTTTTCGCAAATTAAAAAAACGCCCCTGCTGTCTTTTGAGGAAGAATGCGAACTCTCCCGCAGGATTCAGGGCGGGGACGCCGGGGCCTGCGCGAAACTGGTTGAGGCGAACCTCAGGCTGGTGATAAAAATCGCGCGGGGCTATATGCAGAGCGATGTGGATATCATGGACCTCATTCAGGAAGGGAACATCGGCCTTCTGACGGCCGCGGGAAAATATGACCACAGCAAGCGCGTGCGCTTTTGCACCTACGCGGCGTGGTGGATCAAGCAGGGCATCAGCCGTTTTCTGACGACAAAGCGCCGGCATATACGCCTTCCCTATCGCAAGGATGAGGCCCTGCGGAAAATCCAGAAGGCGAAGAGCCTCCTGTCGCATGAACTGCAAAGGGCGCCCTCGGTTGACGAAATCTCCAGGAGTACCGGCCTGGGGCGGAAAGAAGTTGTGGGAGTGATGAGCATGCCGGCCTCGGTTATGTCCCTCGACGCCAGGACAGACTCCGCGCCGGGAACCCTGTATGAACTCTACGAAGATTACACCTTCAGCCCCGAAAAGAGTTTGATGAAAAAAGCCATGGCCGAAGACACGCGCAAATATCTTGAGACCCTCGCGCGGCGCGAGCGCCAGGTTCTTCTGTACCGTTTTTCTTTTTACGGGAACGCCGGATGTACGCTGAAGGATGTGTCCTCAAAAGTCGGCGTTTCCCCTGAAACCGTCCGGCAGATGGAAATACGGGCAATGAATAAAATCCGCGCGGAGGCCCGGCCGCTGGCCGAGTATGTGTTAAACTGAGTCTGGCCGTTAAGCCGAAAAATCTCTCACCGCTTCTGTAATCCTGTCCCCCATTTCGGAAGTGCTTACAGGGGTACAGCCCGCGGACATAATATCCTGCGTTCTGTATCCCCCGTCCAGTATTTTTGAGATGGCGGAGAAAATCGCATCGTAGGCTTCGCTCAGGCCGTAGGTGTATTTCAACAGCATCGCGGCGGAAAGAATCTGCGCGATGGGATTGGCGATGTTTTTTCCCGCAATATCCGGCGCGCTGCCCCCCGCGGGTTCATATAAACCAAAAACCCTGCCTTCTTGACCATCGCGCGCGGGCGCCTCACTGTTCAGGCTTGCCGAGGGAAGCATCCCCAGAGAGCCGGTAAGCATGGCCGCCTCATCAGAGAGAATATCTCCAAAGATGTTGCCGCATAAAAGTACGTCGAACTGGCGCGGGTCTTTGACAAGCTGCATCGCCGCGTTATCTACATACATATGCGTCAAAGCGACATCCGGATATTCCCTGCCGACTTGGATAACGATTTCCCTCCAGAACACCATAGTGGCAAGAACATTCGCCTTATCTACGGAAACAACTTTCTTTTTTCGCAGGCGCGCGGTTTCAAAGGCCGTCCGGGCTATCCTTTCAATTTCCCGGCGGGTGTAGACCATAGTGTCAAAGCCTTTCTCCTGCGCGCCGCAGCCCTCCCGGCCGCGGGGCTGCCCGAAGTAAATATCGCCGGTCAGTTCGCGGATAACCAGAATGTCAAAGCCGTCGCCCACAAGGTCGGGGCGCAGGGGGCTGGCCGCCTTGAGCTGGGGGAAAATGATGGCCGGCCGCAGATTGGCGTACAGGTCGAAGATTTTGCGCAGGGGGAGGAGGGCCGCGCGTTCAGGCTGCTTTTCCGGCGGAAGGTTTTCCCACTTTGGGCCGCCCACCGAACCAAAAAGAATGGCGTCCGCCTTTTTGCATACCGAAAGGGTAGCCTCGGGAAGGGCCGACCCGTGATTATCTATGGCAAGGCCGCCCACGTCGGCGTGTTCGATCTCGTACCCCAAACCAAATTTCCGCGCCGCCGCGGCCAAAACCTTTTCCGCCTCCCGCATAACCTCCGGCCCTATCCCGTCGCCGGCCAATACCGCGATTTTCCCCTCTTTCATGTTGACCTCCGCATATGATTTCGCGGTATTGTAATGATAATAACCGGACTTGCACAAGGTAGCCGACATGCGGTTCGCATAGGCGAACCGCATGTCGGCCCGGAAATTGCGGTGAATGTCACCAGTACTCTACACACGGAAAAACAAAGCTCCTGGTTAAAACGCAATCGCGAAGCGATTGCCGGGTGATTATGCCCCATCCGCAATTTCCGTGAAAGCCTCTCCGCCGCAGGCGGACGGAAATTGCGGGGGAAGCCATCAGTGCACTTCGGGCTTGGCCACAAAGCTCCTGCATGTAACGCCCGCGCCCCGCGCGGGCCGTGCCGGTTATGCCCCATCCACACATTTCCGTGATTGCGTTCCTGTGTGAGAATTCTCTCTAAAAATAAACGAAAGTCTGTCTTGATAATTTTTTGAAAAGGGTTTACTATGGGTTGCTATAATTTAGCCTTTTGTTTTTTTAAAAGGGGGAGAGTGTGAAACTTAAATTTAGATTGACGATTATTGTTTTCGTCATGGTAACAGTGATGATTGCGGCCATAGCAACTATTTTATTGCAAAGGGCCAGCGGCCTGCAAATTGAAGCGGCCGAGGCTAATCTTGAGAATATGACCGGGCTCCACGCTATGGATCTGGTGGGCAGGTATGAGGGGTATCTTTATAGCGTAACCACCTTGGCCCAGATTGTAAACGGCTACGAATCGGTGGAGCCCGCGGTGCGGCGCACCCGGTATACCGAAATGGTTCAGTCGCTCGTGGAATCCAATGCCAAGTACGTGGGGATATTTATGGTATGGCAGCCGGGGGTCATTGACGGCAGGGACGCGGAACTGGTCAATACGCCGGGAACCGACTCAAGCGGCAATTTTATTCCGTGGGTTTCCCGGGACAAGGGCGCCGTGGAACTGCGGGCCTATACGGACTGGCGCAGCGCCTTGGACCGGGTCAAGAACATACCCACAATGGGCGACCCCGTTGCCAGGAATGTAAACGGAAAAGATACCTTTATATTCACTATTACCGTTCCCATTATTCCCGACGGAACCGACAGGATAGTCGGCCTTATCGGGATCAATATAGACCTCGCCGTTTCTCAGGATCTAATTGAAAAACTCCAGCCCTACGGCACAGGCAGGGCTCTGCTTATCAGCAATAACGGTACGGTGGCTGCGCATTACGATGCGTCTAAACGGGGAATGGGCGTTGAGGAGGTTACCCTGAGTATTATAGGCCGGGAGGGGGTGGAATATATCCGGGACTCCCTCAAGACGGGAAACCCTCACGTTTTTGCCAACAACGGCCGGATCTGCGATATCTATCCCTTCCACGTGGGGGATGTCGCCACTCCCTGGGCTTTACTGTCCTCGGTGGACGAATCAACGGTTCTTGCCAGCGTAAGCGAATTGACGAACTTTACCTTTATGCTTGCGGGTATCGCCGTGGTTTTTGCCGCGCTTATCACCTATTTCATTGCCACCAGCATTGTTAAACCCATTTTGCGGGTCACTCTGATGCTCAGGGACATATCCGAGGGGGAGGGGGATTTGACCAAGAGGCTGAACGCGAGCAGCAAAGACGAGATAGGGCAGATGTCGAACTTTTTCAATTTGACGCTGGATAAGATACGCAATCTTGTTGTGATCATCAAAAACCAGGCGGTGGATTTGTCGAATATAGGAACCGAGCTTGCGGCGAACATGACCGAAACCGCGGCGGCGATGAACCAGATAAGCTCGAATGTGGAAAGCGTGAAGAATCAGGTGATAAACCAGTCGGCCAGCGTTACGGAGACCAACTCCACGATGGAGCAGATAACGCAGAACATCCACAAGCTGAACGAGATGATAGAGACCCAGACCGGCAGCGTTACGCAGTCTTCTTCGGCGGTGGAGGAGATGCTGGCGAATATTGCGAGCGTTACGCAGACGCTTGTGAAGAACGCGGAGAACGTGCAGGAGCTTACGGGGGCGGCGGATTCGGGGCGGCACGATTTGCACGCTGTTGTGGCGGACATACAGGAGATAGCCAAGGAGTCCGAAGGGCTTTTGGAGATAAACTCCATGATGCAGAACATAGCCAGCCAGACGAATCTTCTGTCGATGAACGCGGCGATAGAGGCGGCGCACGCGGGGGAGGCAGGCAAGGGTTTTGCGGTTGTGGCGGATGAGATAAGGAAACTGGCGGAGTCCTCGGGGGAGCAGGCGAAGACGACGTCTGTGGTGTTAAAGAAGATAAAGGACTCTGTGGACAAGATAACCGTTTCGACGGAGACGGTATTGAAGAAGTTTGAATCGATAGATTCCGGGGTCAAGACGGTGGCGGATCAGGAGACGCACATACGCCACGCGATGGAAGAGCAGGGGGAGGGGAGCAAGCAGGTTTTGGAGGCAGTGACGAGCCTGAACGATGTGACGCAGAAGGTGCGTGCGGGTTCGGAGGAGATGCTTTTGGGGAGCCAGCAGATAATTCAGGAGGCGCAGAACCTTGGGCGTATTTCGGCGGAGATAGCCAACAGCATGAACGAGATGACGGCCGGCTCTCAGGAGATAACCACTGCTATGAACCGGGTCAACGACATAAGCGGGCAAAACAAGGAAAGCATAGCGACTCTTGTGAGCGAAGTAGGCAAGTTCAAAGTAGAGTAAAACCTGTCATAGATTTTCCGGCCGCAGCAGCGGCCGGAGTTTTTTCCTTTCCGCTGAGAGTAGTATCTTGATTACACTAAATCATAAGAAAAGAATTCATAACCGCAGAGAGCGCAAAGGACGCAGAGAATAGGAGAAAACAGTACATGCAAGGCGGGAACGGGCTTTTTTACCATGTGTTTCTTCATTCTTCCTCTGCGATCTCAGCGTTCTCCGCGGTTTTTATCTGTGTCTTTAGTGTAATCAAGGTAGTAGGAGCCTGTTGCGGTTAAAATTCTTTTCTTGTCATGCGGAAAAAAGCGTTTATGTTGGTTCCCCTGCGGTTTTTGCGCCGGACGCCTTGATGGCCTCCAGTTTGGCCCTGATCTGCTGCGGCGTATATCCCTGGTCAATAAGTTCCAAAACCATATTTTGGCCTTCTTCCCGGCCTTCTTCCTCCCTGACCGCAAGAGCGTCATCCCAATCCCATTCGGTTAATAACATGTTTATCACCTCCGAAGCGTGGGCTTCCAAAAAATCTTTCAAAATATTGTGCTTTATGCAATATTTGATAGCCATCTTCATGGCCTCGGCCCGTATTTTAACCGTTTCCTCATACTCCCGGACTTTGGCAATAAAGCTGCTGTACCCGTCCAGAGTTTTACAGCGTCGGATAAGCGGCATGTTATGTCCCTTGTTGATATTGTATACCCTGACAACGAGTTCCAGCGATGAACAATCAGGTTTGACAAGGCCCGGCCCGGAGATGTCGTTGAAAGAGTCCGACAGTTTTAAGATTTTTTCGTCCGGGTATGCAGATGTTCCATTATACAACACAATGAACACAGGCCAGGGCAGGGGGATTTTTTTCTCGCGGTATATGTCTTTACTGCCGGTAATCTTTTCATATATTTTCGCAATGTACATGAGCAGCCGCAGGGGCATATTCTCGTTGATGGTAGACTGGTGTTCAATGAGGATCACCAGCTTATCTCCGATTTCAAAAAAAATATCATTCATCCGCGCCTTAAACAGAACGTCTTCAAGGGTATTTATGACAATGGGTACATCGGGGGGGGAGCGGAACTCCTTCAAGGGCGCTGTATAACTCCCTGAGGGTTTCCGGCTCGCTGAAAAGCCATGAGAAAACGCTATCTTTGTACTCGCGGTTACTGCCCATACCAGCCTCGTGTGTTTATAATACGGGATTTTTAACAAAAACTCAAGGGCGAAGCGTAACCTATGGGTGCACCAATTTTTTCCGTGCGCCTTTTTTGCTTCGCAAAAAACCGG
>JAISQU010000171.1 GCA_031274005.1 Spirochaetales bacterium | reverse complement strand
ATGGTTTTAGAAATATTGAGAATATGCTTGCGTTGGTAATGCTCAGATGTTCAGGTATTGATCTTACATTGCCGGGAAGGGCCTAATATGGCCCACACATACTGATGAAGGCTCTTTTTAGTATACTTTTTAGTACAATCTCAGAGTTTTTCTCATGAATTTTAAGAAAAGGAGACGCCCGGCCCTTCTCTCCGCGTTCGAATTTGAGGGTAAAACAGCTCAGTTTTTTAAATATTCTTAAACCGGGGAATGAATCAGAAACAGGCTTTTTTATGTGTATGTTTTTTAGTACAACATCAGAGTTTTTCTCACAAGTTGTAGGAAAAAAGCGCTCTGTCGTGCATTAAATATTACAAGATCAGCATGGCGTCCCCATAGGAAAAAAACCTGTACCCACGCCGTATCGCCTCTTCGTAGGCCCTGAAAATAAGGTCCTTTCCCGCGAAGGCCGAGACCAGCATCAGCAGAGTCGATTCGGGCGTATGGAAATTCGTAAAAAGCAGGTCGGCCGCTTTGAAACGGTATCCGGGGTAAATAAAAATACGTGTAGAGCCGTTTCCGCTTTTCAGTTTGCCGTCTTCCCAGGCGGATTCCAGGGTCCTGAGCGATGTTGTGCCCACGGCAAGAAGGGGCCCGCCCTCTTTCTTTCCGCGATTGACGGCGGCGGCCGCTTCTTTAGTTACCGAATACTCTTCGCTGTGCATGATGTGGTCTTGCGGATTTTCCGCGCGCACGGGCAGAAATGTTCCCGGCCCCACATGCAGGGTTATCATGACCCGCCGGAGGCCCCGCTCATCCATGGCGGCAAGAAGCTCCCCGCTGAAATGCAGGCCGGCCGTGGGCGCCGCGGCGGAACCAACAGGATCGGCGTAAACGGTTTGGTAACGCTCGCTGTCGGCGGCTTCGGCGTGTCTGTGAATGTAGGGAGGCAGGGGGACACGGCCGCTGCGCTCAAGATAATCTTCCGTGAGGGGACGCTCAAAACGCAGAAGAAGGCCCTCCTCACCGCCGCCGTCAATGGCATCGATAACAACAGCCCGCAGATTTTCGGGAAAGACAAAAACCCGCCCCGGCCGCGCGCGGCGGCTGCGGTTTGACAGAAAGGTCCAATCGATATAGTTACGGGTAGAAAGAAGCAGGAACTCCGCGGGCCTGCCCTCTTCATCGGCGGCATGCAGGCGGGCCTTCCGGACGCGGCTGTTGTTGAAAACGCAGACACAGCGCGGCGGCAAAAGCGAGGGCAGATCGCTCATAACATGATGGCCTATTTCCCCCGTGGCGCGGCGGAGGCTCATAAGCCGCGACCGGCCGCGGACAGCCGCCGGCCGCTGGGCTATAAGCTCCCGCGGAAGATCAAAATAAAAGTCCCTGGTTTTCATTGTCCGCGTTTTTCGGGATCAGATTGAGGTGTTCATACGCAAGGGGGGTGGCGATTCTGCCCCGCGGCGTGCGCTGCAAAAACCCCCTCTGAATCAAATAGGGCTCGTAGAAATCTTCCAGCGTGTCGTTGGATTCGCCTACGGAGATGGCAAGGGTGTCCGCGCCCACAGGACCTCCGCCGTACTTCTGGATAATGGTTTTCAGTATTTCCCTGTCGTGGCTTTCAAGGCCGTAGGAATCAATGGCAAGGCGGCCCAGGCCGTCCGCGACAACTTTTTTTGTAATAACGCCGTCCGAAAAAACCTGGGCAAAATCCCGCATACGCCGCAAAAGCCGGTTCGCGATGCGGGGGGTTCCGCGTGAACAGCCGGATAAAAGCTGGGCCGCGTCGTCGCGGATTTTTATGCCGAGTATGTCCGCTGAACGGTAGACGATTTTGATGAGTTCTTCGGGCGAGTAATAGTTAAACCGGATATTTATGCCAAAACGCGAGTACAGGGGGCTTGCGACAAGACCGGCCTTGGTTGTGGCGCCTATAAGCGTAAAGGGTTTAATGGGAATCCTCACCGTGTGGGCCGAGGGCCCCTGCCCTATGACCCAGTCAATCTGAAAATCCTCCATGGCAATATAGAGCATCTCTTCAAGAACCGGTTTGAGTCTGTGAATCTCGTCTATAAAAAAGACGGCCCCCGCGCCCATTGTCGTGAGAATCCCCGCCAAATCCTTGGGTTTGTCCAGGGCCGGGGCCGATGTTACTTTGAACTCCGCCCCCATCTCCGCCGCGATAATTCCGGCAAGCGTTGTCTTGCCCAGTCCCGGCGGCCCGGAAATAAACACATGGTCAATACTTTCCCCGCGCTCCCGCGCCGCCCGGATAAAAATCGACAGGTTCTCCTTTATGGTCTTTTGTCCCTGAAACTCTTCCAGAAATTTGGGGCGCAGTCCCGCTTCTTTGGAGTCTTCCTCATCATCGTACTGGCTGCGCATCAGTTTATCGTTTTCCAAAAATCCTCCCGAAGGTCTCCAAGAGATTTAACCGCCGACTGCCTCTTGGTGTATACAGTCAATAATGTAACAGATTCCCGCCTGCGCGGGAATGACGGTGGCAGGGCATCGGCGTTTACCCTCGCTTTATAGAATTAAATTGCGCAAAGCGCAAAAGGCCGTGGGGCGCAAGGGATTGAAGGGGCGCGAGTGACCGTTGTGTGCAAAGACGCTTTCAAAATTGCTTTGCAATTTTTCAGGTCTGGTTTTTACGGCTTGGCTAGGATGCGGCGGAACCCCCGAAAAGCCCGGTTTCTTGCGGCGAAGCCGCAAGAAATGCGCCATAGATGACTCGAAAAAAGTAAACGCCGATGCCCTGTGACGGCGGGTTACTCTACGCATTCTCTTCTCAAAGCGCTATGAACCGCTCAGGCGTATTATAGCCTGCCTGAAGCATTCTTTTTCAAGCTCCGCGCCGGAGAACCCTCCCGCGAGCAGTTCGTCCGCCAGAACTTTAATAACCGCCGCGGCTTTTCTCCTGTCAAAACCCATGTCCTCAAGCGCGAGAACAAGATCGCCCCCCTCTGCGGCCTGAGCGTTTTCCTCATGGAACGTCAGTTTCCCCTTGAGCGCCAAGATTATCTTCTGAGCGGTTTTTACCCCCAAACCCGGAATACGAGACAGGGCCGGGGCGTCTCCTTCTTCTAAAATTCGTGAGAAAAACTCTGAGGTTGTACTAGAAAGTATACGCAGAGCCTGTTTTGGACCTATTCCATTAACTTTAAGGAGGTTCAAAAACAGAAACCGCTCCTCTTCGCCGGTAAAACCAAAAAGGCGCATGGAGTCTTCGCGGTGATACAGATACGTGAAAATCCGGACAACGCTCCCCTCGGCCGGCAGCGAGCTTATTGTGGTATAGGAGGTTTCTATCTCCCATTCAAGAGAACCGCCGGTCTCAAGATAAAAAACTCCCGCCCGCTTTTGCGTAAGAACTCCTTTCATGCTATTAATCATGGCTCTCTCCTGTTTTTGTGTTTTCCGGCCGCGTAGGGCAATCCGCTATATTTTTCCGCAATCTGTTCGTCTTGCCTTTTTTCGCCCCGGCGATTACAATTTTTTTGCCCTTTCCTGAAATTTTTCGCGCGGCCTCCGCGACGCCGCCCCGCGTATGCGCGTGACAAATGGCGGCGGCAAGGGCGTCGGCTGCGTGATCGGGCCGGGGAATCTCCTTCAGGCCCAGAAGAAAACGTACAAGTTCCTGTACCTGGTGTTTCTCCGCCCTGCCGTAGCCCACGACGGCCCGCTTGATTACAGGCGGCGGGTAGTCCCCCACGGCCAGGGCCCGGCGGGAAAAAAGAAGAAGCGCCACTCCCCTTGCCTGCGCGACAGGGATAGCGCTTGTAATGTTTTTGGAAAAAAAGAGGTTTTCTATACCCGCCTCGCCGGGCGCGTACTGGTCTATGAGGGCCGCGAGGCTGTCGTAAATACACAAAAGCCGCTCGCCCGTCGCCATATCGGCCGGAGTTGAAATAACCCCGTGCGTTACATGCACAAGCCGAGAAGCGCCCGAATCGATAATACCGTATCCGGTACAGGCAAGCCCCGGATCAAGTCCCAAAATGCGAATCATTGGAGTTATTCAGAAACTTTCGTTTCTGAATAATTTCCTATCAATTTCGCGGTCTTTTAGCGCGAAATTGCAAGACCCCGGAGAAACGGGGCCGGGTTTCTGAACAAGTCTATTCTTCCGGCGGAACATAGTCATCCGGAATATCAATATTTGAGGAAACACTCTGAACATCGTCATGATCATCCAGATTGTCAATCAGCCTGATAACCTTGCTGGTCTTCTCGTTGTCAAGGGTTATGTAGGTGTCGGCGACTTTGGTAATTTCCGCGGAGTTATGCTGAAGCCCCGCTTTTTCCAAAGCCCCCAGCACTTTTTCAAACTCGTCGGGATCCGTTATGACCTCTATGGAATCCCCTTCGGTGGAGACATCCTCCGCGCCCGCTTCAAGGGCCGGCTCAAGAATCTGGTCTTCGGTGTACCTGGCCGCTTCGTAGCCTATAACGCCCTTGCGCTTGAAGAGGTAGGCTACCGAACCGGATTCGCCCAGGTTCCCGCCGCCCTTACTGAGAATGTAGCGTATATCCGCCGCCGTGCGGTTTTTGTTGTCGGTCAGCACGTCCACAAGAATAGCGACCCCGCCCGGCCCGTAGGCCTCGTAGGTAATCTCCGTGTAGCTGACTCCGTCCAGTTCCCCAAGGCCCTTCTTGACGGCCCTGTCGATATTGTCCTTGGGCATGTTCGCCGTGCGGGCCTTTAAAACCGCGGTACGCAGTCTTGGGTTGGAACCCGCGTCGCCTCCGCCCAGCCGCGCGGCAATCGAAATTTCCTTGATGAGCTTGGTGAACATCTGGCCCCGTTTCGCGTCGGCTGCGCCCTTCTTATGCTTAATGGTGGCCCATTTACTATGACCTGACATGATCTCTCCTTTTTATAGTGGTCGGGAAGTGAGTTCAACTGCTAAATTACACGAAAACATATCACGGAAAAACAGCGGCGGTCAAGAGAGTTGTTCAGAAACGCGGAAAATCTCATGAATGCTCCGTCCCGCGGAGATGCCTTTCTTTTCAAAAGCTGTTTCGGGCCGCCAGGGAACGCGGGCTGCCGGGGCAGGGACTCCGGGCAGTTCCGGGATTCCCAGAAGGGCCTCTTCTACCTGAACCGCGTAATCCTGCCAGTCGGTTACTATGTAAAGGTAGCCGCCGGTTTTCAGGCGGGAGGCCAAGAGGCGCAGAAAGCCCTCCGTAAGCAGGCGGCGTTTATGATGCCGTTTTTTTGGCCAGGGGTCAGGAAAAAAAATATGAAAGCCGTCTATGCTTTTCGCCGCAAGCATATCCCGCACCGCCGCAAAGCCGTCGCCGTGAATAACGCGGATGTTTTCCAGCCTGCGATTGTGTATCTCCCAAAGGAGCCGCGCGACGCCGGGGACGTGTACTTCAATGCCTATGTAACCCGCAGCGGGATTTTTTTCCGCCATAAGGGCCGTCGATCTGCCCATCCCGAAGCCGAAATCGACCAGATATTTTTCTTTTGGCGCGGGGAAAATCTCGGCGGGATTCAAAGGCCGCGGCGCCCCTGTTTCCGGTACGGGAATAACCAAACCGGAGTCCATGTAGGCAGCGCAGGTTTTTTTCTGGGCCGGCGTCATCCGGCTGCGGATAACGTAACTGCGAATGGGCCGGGAGGCGGTTTGCGCTGTGTTTGAGTTCATATCGGGCTTGAATATACTGTTTTTATCAGGATTTGATAAGCCTGATCCGGGGGAGGACCTTTTTATCTTTCGCCGCTTTGCGCCGACAGAAAATCTTTCTTGAATCCGGCAAAGCTGTGGTTTTTTATACTTTCCCGCACCTTGTCCAGAAAACTTTTCATGTAATACAGATTGTGGTAGGTCGCCAGCATGGGGCCGAGGATTTCCCCCGCCTTAAAAAGATGGCGCAGATAGCCTATGGAATAGCGTTTGCACACGGGGCAGCCGCAGCCGGGATCGGGCGGCAGATCCGCGCCGTGGTTTTCTGCGCGTTTCAGAACGAGCCGGCCGGTCCCGGTGAAAAGGCAGCCGTTGCGGGCTATGCGGGTGGGAAACACGCAGTCAAACATATCTATGCCGTTTTCCACCGCGTCCAGGATGTAGCCGGGGGTTCCTATGCCCATAACGTAGCGGGGTTTTTCCTTTGGCAGCATACGCGCCGTACCGGCAAGCAGGCCGCGGAAGGCGTCGGGGGACTCCCCCACCGAAAGCCCTCCTATGGCGATTCCCGGTAAATCAAGCTCAAGGATCTCTTGAGCGCTGCGCCCGCGCAGGTCTTCAAAGAAATTTCCCTGGATTATGCCGAAGAGTTTACCCGCGCCCGGGCCAAGCCCAAGCCATGTTTTTTTTGACCGCCTGGCCCAGGCCGTAGTTGTTTCCAGGGCGCTTAGGGCTTCCCCGCGGGTAATTCCCGGCGGCGTACAGACATCCAGGGGCATCATGATGTCGCTGCCTAAAACATGCTGAGCCTCCACAACCGCCTCAGGCGTAAACAGATGCGAAGAACCGTCTATATGAGACCTGAAAGAAACCCCTTCTTCGCGGATTTTGCGAAAAGGCGCCAGGGAAAAAACCTGAAAACCGCCGGAATCGGTAAGAATATTTCTGTTCCATGAGGAAAAGCCGTGAAGCCCTCCAAAGCCGCGGATAACATCAAGGCCGGGACGCAGGTATACATGATAGGTGTTTCCCAGAATAAGGTCAAAGCCGATTTCCTCAAGATCCCTGTGCGAGACGGCCTTGACCGCGGCGTTCGTTCCCACAGGCATAAAAACCGGCGTAAGTACATCCCCGTGCCCCAGGCGCAGAACTCCGAGCCGCGCCCGCGTTGCCCCATCCTCTTCCAAAACCGTAAAGAGGCGCCCGCCCGCTTCGCGTTCCCGGTTTTCCATTTTATTCATGTTCTGGCGTTTCTCATAAGCAGAACGCCGAAAACCAGAAATAAAATCAGGGCAAACCATGCGCCGACAACAGGCGCTATGTATCCGTGCGTCGCAAGAAGCCGCATAACCATTTGGGTAACATAATAAATAACAGAAAAAACGAGGCTGGATAAAAGACTCATAAGCAGTATGTTTTTCCGGAAGCGTCCGCCTATGGCGCTGGACAGAAGGGCAACCACAAGGGGCGCGAAGGTAAAACTAAAACGGTTATAATACGCGGTTAAGGCTTCTCGGTACGGAAGACCCGCCCGCCGCAGTTTTTCGATCCATTCTTTCGCCTCTTCGCGCCGCATCTCCTCAACGCTGTTGGTAACGGTTCTGAAGTTTTCCGGGGGCAGGGTAAGGTCCCTGTCGGTCAGGGTCTCATAGTCCAGTTCTTTTATCGTGTCCTGCGCCGTCACGGTAAAAACCCTGACCTTGGTCAGTTTCCACACCCCCTCCTCCTCATTCCAGAGCGCGCTTTCCGCATCTATACGCTGAAGAAAGCCGCCCTCTTCGCTGCGCTTGGTAACGATAAGCCCGGTAAGGCTGTTGTTCTGGTCATTGTAATAGTCGGTATGATAAATTGTTCTGATGTTTTCTCCCAAAACCGTTACGTTGGAGTTACTGAATGTTACGCTTTCATTGAGCGCGTCTTTTACCATTTGATTTTTTTGCCTGAATGTGTCTATGACGTAATTCTCCTCAAAAACGAAGCCCAGAAACGATACGACAACGCCAATGGCCAGAAGAGGAATGACAAAACGGAACAGGGGGATACCCGCGCCAAAAACCGCGATAAGCTCGTTGCGGGAATAGGATTCTCCCAGACAATAGGCGGTACTGAACAATACGGAGATGGGCGTCGCGAAGGACACGCATTTGGGCAGATACATCAATTGTATCATCATAATTTGAGCAAAAGAAACATCCTGATTCAAATATCTCCAGAGGTTCGCGAAAAGGTCTACCATTTCCAGGATAAGAACAAAGAACGAGAGCGCGACAATAAAAACAGGGATAAAGGAACGCACAACCATAACAGCCAGTGTTTTCATTTCAGTACCCGCAGAATACCGGCGGCGAAGCCCAGCGCCAGAATGGCTATATCGGGAATCCACATGGACCAGAACGCCGGAAACTGCGCCCGTATTCCCAAAGTCTGGCCCGCGACAAGCATGCCCCAGTAAAAAATGGAAACAAAAAGCCCGATGCCGAATCCCACGGAGCGGCCGCTTTTATGCGTAAAAAGCCCCACGGGAAAAGCGAAAATAATAAACACCACGCAGCTCGCCGGCAGGGAAAATTTCTTGTGGAATTCAATCAGAAAAATTTGAAGAGTGTTGTCCGAGAATTTTCGATCTTTCAGCGAAGACAGGGTAGAGGCCAGCCGGGAAAGAGTGTTTCGCGCGTTCTCGCTTGTAAGGCTGCCTGAGTAAATTTTATTCACCATATCCCGGTAGGCCTGGGTGTATTCAAGCTGAGCGAGGCTTATTTTCAGTTCATTCTCTTTTTCTCTCGCGGCAAGAGCGTTTTGTTTCTGTTTGATTTCCACGTAGACATCATAGGAGCTCATTTCCCGCGGACTGGGATTGCGGAAGGCCGCGGAAATGTTTTTCAGAAGCAGATTGTAATTCATTGTTTCGGCGTGGCTGTAGCTGTACTGCGTGCGGTCGTCCGCTGAAATCGCGTGCGAGGTAACGTTTTTCATAGCGAGGCTTATCACGCCCGCCGTGGATTTATCAATGAGGGCGCTCTCGGCCATGATAATACGCTTGGAACCCTGAGCTTCCTTGTCCAGAATAAAAAGCGTTTCAACTTGCTGGCCCTCTACCCGTCCGTTCGCTATAATGCTGTCCTGAAACGCCTTTATGGAGTAGCTTTCAATTTCCAGTTCGGGGTGGGACTGTAAAAGGCTCCTGTACAGGGTATTGAAACGAAGCGTCCCCAGGGGAAGAAAATAGTCGTTCATCACAAATGAAAAGCAGGAAAAAAAAACGCCAAGGGCAAAAATGGGAACAAAAATGTGCCGCAGCGATATTCCCGAAGCCTGAAAAGCGATAATTTCATTTTGCGCGGAAAATTTTCCCATTGTCATAAGGCTTCCCACAAGGGCGGCGAAAGGAAGCGACAGGGCCACAATGCCGGGAAGCGAATAGAATATAAGCAGAACCACATCCCAGACCGGAACGCGCTTTGCGAGAACTCTCTCCGCCATAAGGAGCATTTGGTTCAGAAAAAAAATAAAAAAGAAAAACAAGAACGATACGCCTGTGGAAAAAACAAACTCCCTGCCCGTATAAACGTATATGGTTTTGAAGCTGCCGCGCGCTCCCGCGCCGGCTCTCCGCGCGTTCCCGCTTTTCACCCTGTGGACCCGAATCCCCCCGTTCCCCGCTGCGAATCGGGAAGTTCCTCCGCGTGGAAAATTTCAGCCCTGTAGACAGGCGCGAAAACAATTTGGGCGATTCTGTCACCGGGAGAAACGGAAAACGGAGCCTTTCCGTGGTTTATGAGCATAACTTTTATCTCACCCCGGTAATCCGCGTCTATTGTTCCCGGGGCGTTCAAAACCGTCACCCCGTACTTCAGGGCAAGACCCGAACGGGGCCTCACCTGGCCTTCCATACCTTCGGGAATGGCAAGCCTGACCCCTGTGGGGATAAGGGCGTACTCCCCCGGCGGTATGGTCAGGGCGGAGGCGGCTTTCAAATCCGCTCCCGCGGCGGCCTGGCTGGCGTAGAGGGGGAGAGCCTCCGCGCCGCATATACAGGGTATGCGCATCGTTTCCACAGGATTATTTCTGATAGAGAAGGCTCAGGTTTATTCTGCCCATTTTGTCAATCTCTATAATTTTTACCTCAACCTCCTGATTCAGGTTCAAAACATCCTGCACGGCGTTTATGCGCTTGCCGGACATTTTTGAGATATGGCAGAGTCCTTCTTTTCCCGGCAGGAACTCGATAAAAGCGCCAAAGTCCATGATCCGCCGTACAACGCCTGAGTATACTCTGCCGACTTCCGGTTCTTCCATCATGCGGTCAAGACATTCCTTCGCGGCGTCTCCCGCGGCCTTCGCGCTGCTGTAGATGGTAACAAGGCCGTCGTTCTCTACATTGATGCGTACCTCGTATTTTTCGGAAATACCCTTGATGGTTTTTCCGCCGGGTCCGATAAGAAGCCCGATTTTTTCAGGGTCAATTTTCATGTTGATGATACGCGGGGCATATTCGGACAAATCCTGCGAAGGTACGGCAATAACGCGGTTCATGATGCCCAGAATGTGCATGCGTCCCCTCTTCGCCTGTTCAAGGGCGCGCCTCATAAGGTCCGGGCTTACGCCGGATATTTTTATGTCCATCTGAAAGGCCGTAATGCCGTTTTCCGTTCCCGCGACCTTGAAGTCCATATCGCCCAGATGGTCTTCCTCACCCAGAATATCGCTCAGAATAACCGTCGTGTCTTTTTCCTGGATAAGCCCCATGGCTATGCCCGCGACGGGCCTCTTCATGGGAACGCCGGCGCCAAGCAGAGACAGAGTGCTTCCGCAGACCGTCGCCATGGAGGAAGAGCCGTTTGACTCAAGGACTTCCGAAACGACCCGTATGGTATAGGGAAATTTCGTTTTTTCGGGCAGCATGGCGCTGACCGCGCGGTATGCCAGATGCCCGTGACCGATTTCCCTGCGCCCCGTGGACAGCCTTCCGGTTTCGCCCACGGAAAAAGGCGGAAAGTTGTAATGCAGCATGAAGTTTTCTCGTTTGCCGCCTTCTATGTCGTCCATAATCTGTTCATCGAAAACCGTACCCAAGGTTGTAACGGCCAGAGCCTGTGTTTCTCCCCGTGTAAAAAGGGCCGAACCGTGAGTCCTGGGCAGAACGCCGATTTCGCAGGTGATGGGCCGTATATCTTCCGGCCCGCGGCCGTCGGTCCTCACTCCGCGTCCGGCGATTGAGGCGCGGACAACGGCGGTTTCCATCTCTTCCATCAGGGCGTCAAAAACCTTGCCATGGGTTTCGGGGATTGACGCCGCGAATTGGGCAAGCGTTTCGGCCTTGAGGTCTTTGATGGCCTTTGAACGGTTATGCTTACCCTTGACAAAGCAGGCCGTCTCCATTTTGGGATGGGCGTAGTTCCATATCTGGTCGCGGTTTTCAAGAACAAGTTCCGCGGAAGAACTTAAGGGGAGTTTTTCCCTGCCCGCGAGCCGCCGCAGTTCAAGCTGTATTTCGCACAGCTCTTTGATAATCGCGTGAGCCTTCTCCAAAGCGCTCAAAAGGACTTCTTCTGAAACTTCGCTCGCCCCGCCTTCCACCATGGTGATTCCCTCACCTGTGCCGGCGACAACAATATCCATCTCGGAATCCGCTATCTGGGCAAAGGTGGGATTAACAATCAGTTCGCCTTTCAGGGAGCAGATTCTGATGGCAGCCACAGGGCCGCCAAAGGGAATATCGGAAATAACAACCGCCGCCGAAGAGCCAATCATCGCGATAATATCCGGCGGATTTACCATATCGGTTGAAACCGTTGTGGGAACAATTTGGATTTCGCGCTTGAATTTTTTGTCGAACAGGGGCCGCATGGGCCGGTCGATAAGCCGCGAAACAAGAATTTCCTTGTCCCGCGGCCGCCCTTCCCGCTTCAGAAAACCGCCGGGGATTTTTCCCGCGGCATAGAATTTCTCGTTGTATTCAACCGAGAGGGGGACGTAATCCAGGTCTTCACTTTCCTTGTCTCCCGAACACACGGTGGCCAGCACCGTCGAGCCTCCGTAGGTGGCGAGAACCGCGCCGTTCGCCTGTTTCGCCAGACGGCCTGTTTCCAGAACAAGCTCGTCGTTTCCGATTTTGTACTTTACTGTATGTATCACTCTTGATTCCTTCTGTGTTTATTTACGCAAATTCAGTTTTTCGAGAAGTCCCCGGTATTTTTCGAGGTCTGTCTTCTTGAGATAGTTCAGCAGCCTGCGCCGGGACCCAACCATCTTCAAAAGCCCCCTGCGTGAGGAATGATCTTTTTTGTACGTTTTAAGATGTCCTGTCAATCCTTCGATTCTCTTTGTGAGCAGCGCAATCTGTACCTCGGTTCGTCCCGTATCCTGTTCATTCGCGCCGTACTCGTTTACAATTGCTGTTGTGTCTTCCTTTTTCAGGGACATGTTACACTCCTTCAAAACAATTATATAAATGTTATGGCCTCTACATCGCCATCATAATGCCATGAAATACTCCGCCCGTCTGAGTCCGCGAAACCTCCGCACCGTCCGGCTGTTCCCTCAAAAATAACGGGAAAGCGCCCCAGCCGGGGAACAACCTGGCTAAGCTCCGTTATGGCCCGCCTTTCTCCCGCGCCGCGGACCTCAAGCCTGTAGGGACGCCCCAGCATGGAAAGCGCCGCGGGGATATTCCCGTCCCGGATGAAAGCTCGTATCCGCGTACTGCTGATTCTGCTTCCCTCATGATACACGGGGGCAAGGATGTCAACCCTTACGCCCAGGGGCTCAAGAAAATCTTTTGCCTTTTCAGCGTTCGTATCCGTCCCGCAGCCGAAATGAAAATCTTCCCCTATTGAAAGAAACCGCAAAGAGCAGCTCCCGCAAATCAGGGACATAAAATCAGCGCCTTTCAGTTTACCAAATCCTGCGGAAAAGTCAATAATGACGCAGGTATGTATGCCCAAAGCCTCCAGTTTGTCCAGCCTGGCCTGAAGCGGCAGAATGTCGCCGGGATAAGAGCCGGGGCGCAGAATCCTTTTGGGGTTCTCGCGGAAGGTGAGAACCCAGGCGGCGGTTCCCGGCGAAGCGGCGGCGAAGGACACAATCCTGCCGATAAGCGCCCTGTGTCCCGCGTGAAGGCCGTCAAAAACCCCTATGGTCATGGCCGCCGCCGGAGGATGGTTTTTATCCAGGCGGAGGAACTCTTCCCAGTTCAGTATTCTCATATTCCTAAGCGCATACAAAACGGTACGCGTACCCTCTTTCGTTCTTCGCAATCACCGCCGCGAGATCTCCGGCCCGGGTAAAAACCAGGATACTCCCCTCCCCGGCCGGCGGGATTTCAAAAAAATCGTCCCGCAGGGGTTTTCCCCTGCGCAGGGATTCATGGTACCCGTCCTTCAGCACAGCGGATTTTCCGGAAGCCAGTTCCCCGAGAAATTGCCTGCCGCGGCGTACGCAGACAGCGGGATCAAAATCGGCGGGGCTGCACGCTTCTTTAAGGCCAAAAGGCCCTACCTGAGTCCGCCGTAGAGTTTTTACGTAGGCGCAGGAGGAAACAGCCCGGCCCATATCACGGGCAAGCGAGCGTATATACGTGCCCTTGCTGCAATGTACGGTGCAGGAAAGAAAAGGCGGCTGCCAGCCGTGTATATCGAAGGCGTAAATGGTAACAGGACGCTGCGCAAGTTCGATCTCTTCGCCGCGCAGAGCCCTCTGGTACGCCCGTTTGCCGTTAACATGAACAGCCGAAAAATCAGGCGGCCTCTGCATGATGGGGCCGGTGAACTGTTTTACGGCGAGGCTCAGCGCCTCGGCGTCCGGCAGGGCGCAGCGGCGCAGGACTTCCCCCTCCGGGTCGAGCGTCGCGGTTTCCGCGCCGAACTCGAAAACACAGTCATAGCGTTTGTCCATATCGGATAAAAAAGGAGCAAGCCGCGTGTAGCCTCCGCACAGTACAACAAGCAGCCCTTCGGCGAATTTATCGAGGGTTCCGGTATGGCCGACTTTTTTTGTACCGAGTTTTTTCTTGACCGTATTCAGCGCCGCGAAGGATGTCACGCCCGCGGGTTTATAAAGAAAAAGAAGCCCGTCCGCCGTGGACATCAGCTGAGAACTTCCCTGATTTTTTCGTTGAGGTGAAAACCATCTTCAATTCCGTGATCCGCAATAAAAGTAAGCCGGGGAGTATTACGCAGACGCATCCGTTTGGCTATGCTGCCCTGAATAAAACCCGCGGCATGGTTCAGGCCGTCCGCTGCGGCGGAAAGCTGCTTGTGATCCTCAAATGACGAAATATAGACCTTCGCGTACGCAAAATCTTTGGACAATTCAACGCGGGTAACCGAAACAAGGCTGGACACCCGCGGATCTTTGATCTCCGCCTGAGTTATCATCAGGCCGATCTGCTGCGCCAAAAGCTGCGAGACTCTTTCAAGACGGTAATTAGCCATTGACCGGTTCACCCAGCTTTTTCGCTATTTCCCTGATTTCAAAAACCTCCAGCTGATCGCCGACTCTGAGGTCGTTGAAATTCTCTACGCCGATTCCGCACTCAAAGCCTGAGGCAACCTCACGCGCGTCATCCTTGAACCGTTTGAGCGAACTGATTTTTCCGGTAAACACTTCTATACCTTCACGTATAACGTGCACCTGACTTCCGCGCCGCACAGTACCGGAGAGCACGTAGCAGCCCGCGATAACACCTATTTTAGGTACTTTGAAAGTATCCCGTACATCCACCACGCCGATATTTTCTTCTTTCAGGTCGGGCGCCAGAAGACCTTCCATAGCCGAGCGGATGTCTTCTACGGCGTCATAGATAATGTTGTACTTGCGGATTTCCACCTTTTCGGTATCGGCAAGCTGTTGGGCCTTGGGCGTGGGGCGCACATGGAAACCTATGATGATGGCCCCCGAAGCGCCCGCCAGACGCACGTCGCCTTCGTTTATTGCGCCGGCAAGAGCCTGAATAACGATCAGGCGTATCTCGCTGGTTGAAAGTTTTTCAAGGCTGGTTTTAAGGGCTTCCACGGAGCCATGGACATCGCCCTTGATGATAACCTTGAGTTCCTGAATTGTCCCTTCCTTAATGCTGTCGTAGAGGTTGTCGAGGGTAATTTTTTTGAGGTTTCGGGACTCCTCAAGCCTGCGCAGTTCCTGCCTTTTGTCGCCGATTTGCCGCGCGAGTTTTTCCGACTCCGTTACGTGGAAGGGGTCTCCGGCGTTGGGTATGCCGGTAAAGCCCAGAGTCTCCACCGGCATGGAGGGGGTGGCCACATCAAGCCGCTCGCCCTTGTCGGTAAACATGGCTCTGACCCGTCCCGGATAAATACCCGCCACAAAGTCATCGCCGACGCGGAGGGTGCCTTTTTCGATAAGAACCGTCGCAACAATGCCGCGGCCGTGGTCTATTTTAGATTCGATGATTTTTCCCTCGGCCTTGCAGCGGTAGCTTGCCCGCAGATCGAGCATTTCAGCCTGAAGAAGAATCGTCTCAAGCAGTTCCTCTATGCCGGTCTTCTTCAGGGCCGATATTTGCGCATACAGGGTTTTTCCGCCCCAGCCTTCCGGAATAAGCTCGTATTCGGAGAGCTGCTGCATGACCCTGTCGGGGTTCGCGTCGGGCAAATCAATTTTGTTGATGGCAACGATGATGGGCACATCCGCTTCTTTCGCGTGGTTGATGGCTTCTATGGTCTGGGGCATGACCCCGTCATTCGCGGCGACAACCAGAATGACAATGTCGGTTATCTGCGCGCCCCTGGCTCTCATCATGGTAAAAGCCTCGTGTCCCGGCGTATCAAGAACGGTGATTTTTCCCTGAGGAAGAGAAACCGTATAAGCGCCTATATGCTGGGTAATGCCGCCGAACTCGCCGCCCGCCACATCGGAGGAACGGATCGCGTCAAGAAGTTTTGTTTTTCCGTGATCAACATGGCCCATAATCGTAATAATGGGGGGGCGCTCTTCCATATCCTCTTCCCTGTCGACCGATGATTCGATAATTGTTTCATCGTACAGGGAAACAATATTGACTTTGCAGTCATATTCGGCGGCAAGAATAGAAGCGGTTTCCGCGTCTATCTGCTGATTGATTGTTACCATCATGCCCATGGCCATAAGTTTCGCGATAAGATCAGAGGCTTTCAGGTTCATTTTGCGGGCAAGTTCCGAAACGGTGATGGCTTCCATAATATCAACCTGTTTGGGAACAGGGTTTGCCCGCGTTATGGTTTTTTTCCTGGCCTGAAGCTGAATCTCCTTTTCCATGATTCTGTCGCGCTTGGGATATTCTTTCTTTTTTGTTTTGAAAAACTTTTTGTTGACCGGCTTTTTTTCTTCAGAAAGCGAAGAACCGGAAGCAGCCGGCCTGCCCTTGCCGCCGCCGCTGAAAGAACGGCCGGGCCCCTGACCGCCCTGTCCCGCGGGCCGGGGAGGTCTTCCCCCGCCTGGACCTGACTGCGGCCTTCCGCCGAAACCCGAACCTGCGGACCGCGGCCCCCGCTGGCCGCCGGGAAAACGGCCGGGGCCGCCTCCGCCGGTCTGCTGTCCGCCGCCGGGACGACGGTAAAAAATTTGCTGGCGGCCCTGTTCCTGACCCGCGCCGGGCGGCCGGGTATCGCGCCCCGGTCCCATACGGGGACGCCTGGACTGATATGAATCATCCAGCGGGGCGCGGTTCTGCACGGGGGGTTCCCTGCGTTCACCGCGGGTATCGCGTTCATATTTCTGCGGGGCGGGAGTTTCCGTAACGGGAGAAGATGATTCCCCCGCCGTCACCGGGGCGGCCGGAGAATCATCTCCAGGGGAAACAGTCCTGGGAACAACCCGCTGTCCGGCCTTTTTGACAACGACTTTCTTTTTAACAACAACGACCTTCTTTTTCTCTTTTTCGTCGTCCGCCGTTTTTAGGGCAACCGCCTCATCCTTTTTGTGTTTGATAAGAGTTGTCTTTGGTTTGTTCTTTTCCTGTTCGTCAGACATATTATTCCTTCGTTTCGTCATCCTCGACTTCAAAACTTAACCCAACTCCGCAGTTTGGGCAAGCCGTCATATCCCGCGTAATGGGGCTGCCGCATTCAGGGCACTCATACTTTTCTTCCGGTTCAGCCTCTTCAGTTTCAAAAGATTCTTCGGCCGGCGCCTGTTCCTCACTGTTTTCTTCGGGGGGCGCCGCCTTTGCCTCTTCTTCTATAATCTCAACATTATCCGCGATAATTCTGCGGATGGTTTCAACGTCTGCGGGACTGATTCCCTTAAAGTTCTGCAAATCCTCATCGGTAAGAGAGACAAGGTCTTCGATAAGTTCTATGTTGTTCTCTTTCAGGAGTTCCACAAGCCTGTCTGATATGTCGGGCAGTTCGCTGATAAGGGTAATCTCCTCTTCGGTCTCGCTTTCTCCGAAGAGCGCAGAAACAGCCTTCTTTGACGCAGCGGACAGATCGAGGTCTCCCAACTGGGACTCGGTCTTGACATCAATGTTCCAGTCAACCAGGCGGTTGGCCAGCCGCACATTCAGACCCTGCTTGCCTATCGCGAGGGAAAGCTGTGAATCAGGAACAATCGCCAGCGTCTGCCGCTTCGCCTCGTCGAGAATGACGATTTGGGAAATCTCCGCGGGAGACATCGCGTTTTTAATGAAGGTACGCGGATCGTTGTCGTACTTGAGTATGTCGATTTTTTCTCCCTCAAGTTCGCGGACAATGGCCTGTATGCGCACGCCTTTCAGGCCCACGCACGCGCCCACAGGGTCAACATCTTCGCGTGTTGAGTAGACGGCAAGTTTTGTCCTGTAGCCCGGCTCGCGGACAATTTTGAAGATTTCTACAGTCTTGTCATAGACCTCGGGAACCTCAAGCTCGAATATGCGTTTGACAAATTCGGTATGCGTGCGGGTAAGGACAATTTGCAGGCCGGAGGCCGTTTTGTTGACTTCGTAGATCATGGCCTTGATGCGGTCGTTGGGATGATAAACCTCGCGGGGAGACTGATACTTTTTGGGTAAGATGCCTTCGGTTTTTCCCAGGTCAACGTAGATATTGCCGTTGCGCTCCCTCTGGTAATAGCCTATGATCATTTCGCCGACCTTGTCCTTGTACTCGGAAAACAGGGTGTCTTTATGAATTTCGCGGAAGGTCTGCCGCGCTTTTTGTTTGGCGCTCTGCACGGAGACGCGGTCAAAGTCTTTTGGATTTATTTCTATAAGAAGCTCATCCCCTATTTCGCTTTCCTCATCAAGTTCCAGGGCTTCCGGCAGGCTTATCTCGATTATGGGATCTTCCAGATCGTCATCTTCGACAATACGCTTTTTTGCGAATACCGTTACCTCCGTGCCTTCGTCGTTAAAACGCACAACAGCGTTTTCCTGAGTGCCGAATTTGCGTTTATATGCGGCAAGGATGGATTCCTCAATAGTTTTTAGTACAAGCTCTTCCGCAATGCCTTTTTCCTGCACATACATGCGTATCGCATCGCCAAGTTCCGCCATGACTACACACCCTCCTGTGTATGATCAAGTTTTGCTTTTCGTATATCCGAAAAAGCGAAGGTTACAGACGCATCGCCCGCCCTAAGCGTAAGATTTTCGTCCGTAACATCTGTTATGATTCCCGCCGTCCACTCGCCGCTCTGCGCCGCGAGAATGCGCATTCCCCTTCCGCGGAATATTTTGTATTCGCGGCGGCTCTTAATAACACGGCCCAGCCCCGGGGAGGAAACTTCAATGCGGACATCGCTGTCGCCGCTGAGCATCTGTATACGCGGCCTGAGGGTTTTAAGAACATCGGCGCAGTCATCAAGACTGACGCCCTCCGCCCTGTAGATGACAATGTAGGCCTCCACACCCCTCTTTGCACGCAGCGTACGCACATCGACTATATCGAAGCCCATACCCCCCGCGACCGCCTCGCAGTCCGCCAGGATTATATCATCAAGCCCGCTTTCCGCCATTCCCTGCCCGTTCCTGTTTACCCCGCCTTTTGCGGAGATACAAAAAAAGAGTCAGGCGCCCCGACTCTTCCAGCCATAGAATCATAAACTAAAATTAAATTATCAGGATAGTGAAAATATGTCAAGAGGCAAATCGCATAACGGGTGCACCCATGACGGGTTTCATAGAACCAACCGTCATCCCGGCATGCGCCGGAATGACGGATAAACAAAGCAGTTACGGTTGCTACTTCAAAACGGGATAGCCGCCCTGCATTTCCCATGTGCTGGTAAAATCCCAACCGAGGCCGATATAGGTTGCCTGCTGCGACAGTTCGGCGGAAGTTTTGCTTTCTCCATGCGCACCGGCGGGGTCGCTTGTAATGGTAGAGTTTCCGGTCAGGGTCATGGTATCAAGGGCGATGTTGTTAGCCAGGGTAATGCCCATGTAGGGAGGAACGCCCGGGGGAGGTGCGATACGGTAATTGGTAACAGAGCCGGACAGGGCGGCGCAGTTACTTATGCTGTTGCCTGATCCCGTCCAGATACCGCCCATTATTCCGCCGCCGTTACCGGTAGAGCTTATATTCCCTTTTGCGTAACACTGCGCGATGCTCAGGCTGCCATAATTAATATTGCTTACTCCTATAATACCGCCGGCATACGCCGAATAAGAACCCGCAGCAGCATTTACCCCTCCGCTTGTGTAACACTGCTCGACAGTCAGGCTGCCGCCATGAGTGCCGGAATCATTGCTGTTGGTTTTTCCTATAATACCGCCGGCAAATGTCATAGAGGAACTATTCACCTTCGCGGCTATATTTCCGCTTGCGTAGCATCGCTTGATGCTCAGGGCGCCACCGCTATCGGGATCGCTGGCTCTTCCTGTAATACCGCCGGCAAGCGCTCCTTCATACGTTTCCATAGAGGAACTCCCATCCGCGGTTACATCCCCGCTCGCGTAGCTGTCCGTAATCAGGACTTCCTTGCCATAACGAATCCTCCCCGCTATACCGCCGGCATTGGCGCAACCGGTATTAGCCGTGGCCTGTACCGTTCCGCTGGCGTAAGAGTTTTTTATCTGAGTAATTCCCTCGCTTTCATCTGAAGTATATCCCGTAAGCCCTCCCGCGGCAGTTACAGCGTCGCCTTCGGTACTTATGGCTGTTACATCTCCTTTTGCATGGCTGTTTTCGATAATGTCTGAATCATGACGGCCTAGCAATCCGCCCGCCAGGGTCTCGCCGCCGCGGGCGCCGGTATAGGTGAGTTCGGCGTACACATCGCCTTCCATGTAACTGTTTTTGATGTGTCCGAAAGAATAAGCGCCCGCCAATCCGCCAATGCTAATAGTGTCGGACAGGGTACCCGTGGCTTTTACGTTCTTTTCTACAGCGCTGTTCTCGATAAGGCTGCCTTCCAACCAACCAAATCCTGCCAGCCCGCCAACGCATGCCTGCTCTCCCGTAACTTCAGCCTCAAGATTAAGATTCACAACACAGCCATACACCTCGCACGCCTCAAGAACGCCCGCGATGCCGCCAAACATTAAAACGCCGTCCCCGTCTTTTTTTGCCGCTTTGAATACGCCGGAACCGGAAACGATAACATCTCTAAACGTCGTGTTTTCGGCCAAGCCCGCGACAATCCCGATAAAATGCAAATCATTATCAGAGTTTATCTCAAAAGAAACGTTTGTGTTCACCGCGACAGTCAGATTTTTAATAGAGGCGCTTTCCGTATAACTGAAAATTCCCGCCGCCACAGGGTATCCGCTGAGTTGATTCTCAACACTCCACGAATTCCCCACAACCCCGGCTGTATCAAAGCCCGTCAGGGTAATGGTATGTCCCGCGCCGTCAAAAACACCGCTAAACGGGGCCGTCCCGGTTCCCAGCGGCGTCCACCCGCCGGGAAGGGTAATATTGGCCGCAAGTATATATTCCCCGCTCGTGGGCCAGAGATTTCCGATTTTCGCCATATCAGCCGCGCTGTTTATCTGAATCGGGCCGTCGGCGGGTATCTCTTCAAACTCCGCGCTTACCGTTACATCGTAAGCGGGCAGGGTAAAGGTGTACACATTGTTTTCCCCGGCGGTAAGGGTAACAGCAGTTTCCGGCGCTTCCCCGTAAAAGACACGCAGGCCGTTCTCTTTAAGCCGCCGGCCTGTATCCGGGCTTACCGTCAGGGTTATTGTTTCGCTTCCGGTTCCAAACCCGCTTTTCGGGCTTGCTGTTACCGTGCCGTTGGTCATATCCGCCATTACTATCTTATACGCCTGAGGCGGGGGAGCATCAAGCTCTTCGCCCTCTTCGGACTCCGCCGTAACCTTTTTTATCGTTATCGTTACCGACTGCGATATTTCATACAAAATGGCCGGGTCATTTTCTGCCAGAACAGTAAGTACGGTTTCCGGTATAAGCAGGTCAATGGAAACCGTTATATTAAACGCGCCCGCGCCCACATCTGTTATTGTATCAGGAAGTTTAATATTTTGAAGTTCATCGGGTAAAGCGGCGGCCCCTTCACTTTCATCAAAAGCTCCCGCGCCTATCGCTGTAACAGGTTTTCTGTTGATTGTTCCGATAATAAACCGCGTAGTGGCCAGGTCTTTTGCCCCGCGGGGCGCGAGGTTCAGATAGTCTTCAAGCGCATCGGCGTCTTTGAATTTGTCTATTGTTACGCCATCGGTGTTTTCCGTGTAGTCAAAGATTTTCGCAGCGGTAGCCGCCGTCAGGCTTCCCGTCAGCGGGTTATCCGTATAACCGGGCCCGTCATCATCGTCGCCCAGAGAACAGCCTGAGGTAAACAGGACTCCCAAAAGAACCAAGAGAAACACCGAAAGTTTTACGTGTCTTTTCATAAACTCCTCCAAATAAAAGAAAATAGATTTGTGATAGCGCCCCGCGCGAAGCGCGGATTTAAAACGCTGCGGA
>JAISQU010000164.1 GCA_031274005.1 Spirochaetales bacterium | reverse complement strand
CCCAAAGAATATGAGATATTTAGGACGATTTTGCTTCATTATCTACTCTTTTTCTTTGTCCGTGTCTGTCTGTGTCGTCCGTGGTTATTCCTACTTCTGTGTAAGACAGAACACTAGTTTTCTGAAATCTCAATTTTAAACTCCTTCATGTCGGCGTCGTTCAGATAGGCGGTAACATTTATAGCCGACCAAATCTCCTGCCACCGGTCCGGAACCTGAGCCTTGATGGCTGTAAACACTTCAAGTTTTTCAGAAAATTGTTCCCGCCTCAGGGCTGTTTCTATGGCGGGGATGTGCGGCTCCAGAAATTCCTGCGCCTGATGCAGAAGAGGAAGAAGCCGCTCCCGGTTTTTTTCCTCGGGCTGAACGAGGCTGAGGCACACAGCCCTGTGTTTGCAGGTAAAGGGGTAGTAGGGGTAGATACGCTTTGCGCCGGGGAGAAAAAGCCGCGTAAAAAATTTTGTAATCTCCGTGTCGATCCAGATACCCTGAAGAAAATAGCCCGACCCGCGCTCGTCCACCCAGGTCTGCGAGATGGAACGCTGAACGCAGAACCCCGCGATTTTTCCGTTTTCTTCCACAACCGATTCGAGGGGAATGATGTCCGCCTCCAGAAATATTTTGTCCGAGCTGTAAACGGCTGTTGTGGAATTGTCGCCCTTGCTGAGGAGTGTGTGTTCCCTGGCCTTCCACTGAAGATCGACACGGAGCAGAAAAAGAAAAGTCTTTTGGCCGCAGGTGTAAACGCGGTAGAATGCGGGATGAAGAATATCCGCGGGGTTAAAGAAATACGTAAGACCCCGGAAAATATCGGGCGCGAGTTCGGCCACGCTCAGTATCAGCGGCCGCAGGTTTTTGAGATATTTTTCTCCGGGAATGTTCTCGCGTACATCGTGGTGAATCAAAAACGCGGGAACCGTAAAGGCCCCGGAGAGTTTAAGAAAGAACTCCTCGTTTTGCGAAAAATGCCGCGTGTACACAGCCGCGGCCGCGCTCAGCGAAGCAAGAGCCGTGTTGATGGGCGTGTCGGTATAAGCAATTTTGATTTCATTCGACGCTTCATTCATGGAAAACCAGGGCGGTAAAAATGGAAATACTGGTCTCCTTTTGCCGCCAGCTTTCCGGCGGGAGTCCGGCCTTGCGGCAGCCGTGGGATAAAAATTGAACGCGGTCCCAACCCTGCTCTGTGGCAACCTGGGGAAGGAGCAGCCCGGAATTGTAACCCCTGCGAATAAGTATGCCGTGTTTTCCGGGAATCACTTCTTCAGGGGCGGCCTCTTCGAACCCGGATAAAATACTGATTTCGATAGACAGGTGTTTCATTTCATTTTTGCGTACGGGGGGAAAACGCGGGTCTTCAAAGGCGCTTGCCAGAGCCATTTCGGCGGCCAGCTCATACAGGGCTTTGTCCCTGCCCGTCAGATTACCTATGCAGCCCCTCAGGCCGCCGCCGGCATCGCGCAGGGTGACGAACATCCCGCAGAAAACCTCGAGTTCCGGACTATGCTCCCCGTACTGGGGAGAGCGGCCTTCCAGTTTCGCTTCGAGGGTTTCCCTGGCGGTGCGCAGAAGAGCTTTTTTGCCTTCGCCGGAAAGAACAAGGTCCATTTTATGAAGCCTCCATTGCCATGGCCGCGTACTCCACGCGTTTACCGGCCTGAGCGTCGGAAACGCTCGATGCCCTGCCCAAAATTCTGAGAGGTCCCGCGCCGGGGAACCCCAAAAGAGAGGCGAGGCAGCCGGCGCCGCAGGCTGTAAAGTGTTTTGAGAGTTTGCCCTCTGTCAGCGCCGCGGCGTCTTTTTTTTCGGCAAGAGCGATTATTTCGTCCGCCTCGGCGCGGGCTTTGCTGTCTTCGCGGCTTTCGCAGAGGTTTGTCGTTACAATAAAAAGGGTAGACGAGAGACTGCCGGAGAATGTTATATAGAGACTTTTACTGAGGGTTTTGATATTTGCGGCTGTATCCTTTCCCAGAAGAACGGGGACAATTTTTACGCCGGGGAAATAGCGCAAAACAAAGGGGAGCTGCACTTCGAGGCAGTGTTCTTCGAGGTGGGGAATATCGCGGCGTACGAAACGGGTTCCGCAGGAAAGCAGCTCTTCGGTTTTTTGGCTGTCAACACGCAGAACGCCTGTCGGGACGGAAAAGATTTCTGATTCCGGCAGAATGATTTCGTCCGAAAAATCCCTGTGAACAGGGCCCAGCAGTACGGCGGTACTGATTTTTCTGTCCGCGGCGGCAAGAAAGGCGGCTGTCGTGAGAGCGCCGGTTTTTTCCCAGGCCGCGTGGGGCGTTACAATGGCGAGGGCTTTTCCGCGCGGGGCGTCACAGGCGGCTTCGAAAGACGCAAGAGCGGCTTCAAGCCCGGCGGACTCTTCGGGATAAAAAAGGCCGTCGACCAGGGCGGCCCGCGTTTTTTCCGCAGGAGTATTCATCAAAATAAGTATTGCAGAAAGCGGTGGGTTTTTCAAGGAAGAGGGGAGAAAAGGGTGCACCAATTTTTTCCGTGCGCCTTTTTTGCTTCGCAAAAAACCGGGCTTTCCGCTTCAATCTTTTGGCTGTGCCAAAAGGATTTCGGCCTGTAGCCTTTATATACGCCAGGAGTTTTTTAGGGCCTCTTGCCCTGCTGCATGGTATCCCGCAACACGCTCCGCGTGCGTTTGTATGGGCATGCTGCAATCCCTGGCGCGGCCCAGGGGCTTCCGGTGATTTTGCACGGAAAAAATTGGTGCACCCGGAGAAAAGCAGCGGCGCCATAAATTTTCCCAAAAAACCGGAACAAAACCATTAAATCTTTGAAAAAATGTAACCGCAGAGGACGCAGAGAATGGGAAAAAGCAGTTATGCAAGCAAGGCCGCAAAACCTTTTTCTTGTTCCGCACCGGAATGACAGTGAGGGGGATACCGGCGGCGACTCCTCCCGCCGATGCGGGAGGAGTCGCCCGGTTTACACAAACAGGAAAAAATACTTATTATGAACCGATGAACGTGTTGATTACCGCGGGGGCAACCGCCGAGCGCATTGATTCCGTAAGGAGCATCACCAACGACGCCACCGGAAGGCTGGGGAGCCTGACTGCCGAGTGTTTTGCGAAATCCGGCCGGGCGGAGCGGATTTTTTACCTCTGCGGCAAAACGGCCCGGCGGCCCGAAACCGCAAGGGCGGAAATAACGGTAATAGAAGACACGGCGGATATGGAAAGAGCGGCGCGGGCTCTTTTGGGTAATACCCGTATAGACGCCATAGTCCACAGCATGGCCGTAAGCGATTACCGGGTCAGGAGCGTTGTTACCCCGGCCCTTCTGGCGGATTCCCTGGCCGCGGCTCTTGCTTCCGGCGGCGCGGGGGAAATCCGGGAGCGCTGCGGCGCGGCGCTTGAAGAGGCGGCCTCCGTGCAAAGGGATAAGAAAATAAGTTCCGCTGAAAAGCATCTGATACTGATTCTGGAATCCACCCCGAAGATTATTTCCCTTTTTCATGAACTTGCCCCGCGCGCGCTGCTTGTGGGCTTCAAACTGCTGGACAGGGTTTCCCGCGAGGAGCTTTTTGAGGCGGCCCGAGGGCTTTTGGAAAAAAACCACTGCGCCTTTGTTCTGGCGAATGACGCCGGGGATATTCACGGCGATACCCATAGCGCTTATCTCATAGACCGGAATAAAAAGGCGCGGCGCTGCGGGACCAAGCAGGAAATAGCCGCGGCGATTACGGACCGTGTTATTGCCGCGTTTTATGAAAACAAAGAATAGAGCCGGTTCCAAAATGAAACCATTTTTTGAAGCCCGTGGGGCGCAATGGGATTGAAGGGGCGCGAAGCGGCCGCGCCAGCGGCGGAACCCCCGGAAAGCCGGCGTACAGCCTGCCTAAAGGCAGGCTGCCGGGGTATAACGGCAGGGGCTT
>JAISQU010000122.1 GCA_031274005.1 Spirochaetales bacterium | reverse complement strand
CGTTCTTCTTCGCCTTCCGCCAGAGGATTGAAAGCAATCTTTATGGTCTTTTTTTTATAGTCATCGGTAAGTATCTGAATGCCGGCAATGGCTGTCATCAAGGCCGTTACCCGCTGCTGACCATCGATAAGAATTTTTTTACCGGCCGCGTCCTTTCCTGTTTTGAGCCTTACATTCTGGTTTTGCCAGATGATGAGGTAACCCGTCGGGAAGCCATTATAGAGAGAATCAAGAAGGTCTCGAACCTGTACAGGCTTCCATACGAAAGGGCGTTGAATTTCCGGTATGGCTATATCACCTGCCGCAATGTTTCCAAGGATAGAGTAAACCGATAACTGTCCAACATCATATTTTTCCGCAAAATCAGCCATAATTATGCACTCCTTATATAGGACTCATACCATAAATTCGACCTTTTGGCTATATACCGCAGGGCCAGCGCATATAAATCATTTTGACCACAAAACGGGAGAGAAACCAGAAAGAGAAACCAGAATGTTTAACCGCGAAGTCGAAAAAGTCGAATAAGTTTTTGTATAAAAGTCTCTTCTTCTGACTTCCTTTTTCGACTTTTTCGACTTCGCGGTTCATTTTCTTCATCAATTATGCGGATTTATGGTTTTTTTTAGATGTGAAAAGTTTATATGCGCTGGCCCTGCTACATACCGACACTTCAAGTGTGAAGGCGTAGCCTGGTGAGGGCTTCTCCCTCCTTGGGCTGTGGCCGCGAAGTTTTAAGAAAATTCCATAAATTGGGCCAGTTCCAAAATGAAACCATTTTTTTAAGCCCGCAGGGCGCAATGGGATTGAAGGGGCGCGAAGCGGCCGCGACAGCGGCGGAACCCCCGAAAAGCCCGGTTTTTTGCGGCGAAGCCGCAAAAAATGCGCACGAATGATTAGGGTTTTCATTTTGGAACCGGCTCACATAAGCGTTTATAAACGCAACTTTTTATAAATATCGCGAGTATATAATAAGGAGTGTTTTCCATGAATAACCATACAGAGGATTACAAGGCTTTATCCGCTCTGGTTCAATCCGAAAAAAACCGGCTTTCCGAAAAACGAACACTCCTTGATCGGCTGGAAAGAGAAATCGCTAAAAGCGAAGACGCCCTGGACCCCGCCCTGGCCGCAAGCCTTGTGGACAGCCTGTACCGGACCGAAGGCATGGCGCCGCCGCTCATAACGGAGCGGGAAGCGGACGAATGTATCGCCGGCCTCAGGAGGCGGAAGGGAAATCCGGGAAAAAGGCGGATACGGCGGACTCTCTTCGCGGGCTCGTTCCGGTGGGCGGCTGCGGCCTGTTTTATCGTTTTTTTTGCTTTTTCGGTTAATTATGTAACGGCGCTGATAAGCGGCGCCTGTCTTGTTTCCAGAATAGAACCGCGTTTCTGCTGTGAAACAAAATATTGCCCGTGCCGTGTCGCGGTTAAAACTCCGCAATAGTTTTTCAAGGTGGTTCATGGAGGTATATATGAAAAATCGTATTCTAAGCGGTACAGCGGTTATTATAGCGGGATTGCTTATTTGTCTGGGGCCGCAGTTTTTATTCAAAGTTTGCGGACCCGCGCTGTCCCATAATGGCGGCGGCCCGGTTTGGATGAAATGCCACTGGTCGGCCCAGGCGGAAATCGGCATTGGCGCTTTGCTGGCGGCTTTTGGGTTGGCGCTTTTGTTATCCGGCTCCCGTGATATACGCACGGGGCTTTCGGCGGGGGTATTTCTCTCCGCCATCCTCGCCCTGCTGATTCCCCACGGCCTTATCGGCGGCTGTCCCATGGCAACAATGCCCTGCCGGGCGATAAGCTTTCCCTCAATAACAGTTCTTGGCATACTGCTGTTGATTATTTCTGCGGGTAATATCCTTTACCTTGCCCGGACCCGGAGCTAAACTTGACCCACAAATAAGCATGCGGAATATAAACCGCGAAGTCGAAAAAGGGAAGAAAAAGAAGGAAAAACCGTAGTATTTCCTGTTTTTATCTCAAATCTTACAAATTACCTGGATATAACAAGGTAAAACCCGGGCTTCCAGCAAAAACTTCTTCGACTTTTTCTTTGCGGTTAGAAATTCCTGAAATATGTAATCAATCATCGAGTTATGGGTCAAGAATAGAGCAAGCTCCGGGGTATTAAACGGACGCCTGCGAACAATTGTGAGCCGAAGACGGCTCTGAACGTCGCAAGACCATTGCGGCAATGGCATGGCCTTAAGCGCAACAGGCTCCGTAGAGGACCACTCCATAGCCTACGAATGATGGTGAGCGGTGCTTTTCCAGGCTGGTTGCGTACCCTGAAATGTGACCCGACAAGCTCAGACCGGCGGCGCACACGGCGGCGGCTGCGGCGGCCCCGGAAGAACAGGCGGCGCGCCCTTCGTGTCCCTGTTTCAAAACCCGTGCGTAATCCATGGCCGCGAGGGCTTCGAGAAACGGGGCGTCATTTTCTTCTTTAACCCAGCTTTCCGCTGCGGGGCCTGCGCCTTTGGGGGTAAAGGCGTAATTCGGTCCATAGTGAGTCAAATCCGTCGAGGCGGCTACCACGATATCCGCCTCTGTGCAGAGACCGGTTAAAAAATGCCCCAGAGAGGACGCGGCCCGGGACGGCGGTACCCGCAGCCCCACAACCTTTGCCTGGGGGAAGGCGTATTTTATAAAAGGAAGCTGAACCTCCACCGTGTTGTCCCGTGCAAGGTCCGCGCGGCAGGGGAGGCCGGCCATGAGTTTTTCCAGAAGCGCCCTGTCTGTCACAAGTTGTCCCAATGGCGTTTCAAAGGCGTCGCAGTCATAGACCATAAGGGTATCCCCCGGGGGCAGATGGCCGCCCAGTACAATGACCGTACCCGCGGGCGCGAGAGAGGAGATTCCCTGCCAGGCAAGGCTCCCCGAAAAGAACCAGCCCGCGTGTGGCACAACGCAGAGCCGTGAAGTCCGCTCCCGCGGGCCGGCCGGCTGTTCGCCGCTCCCGCTGTCCGCCTCCAGGGCTTCAATAAAAAGCCGGACTCCTTCTTCCGTGTCCGGGTACCAGCCGGAGGAAAGGCATCTTTTCTGTAGAATAAAATTTTTTTCTCGCATATACTATCCTTATGGGTAAGAAAATTTCAGTTTTCTACGGTATATTCAGTATAGCATTTTTCGCGGCGCTTTTGCTGCTTTTTTTGTCCCGCGTTGGCGAAATAAAAAAAAATAATACACAGGCCGTCTCCGCGGGTTTTGACCAGGTGCGGCATATAGTGGAGACAACCTATATCCGCCAGGAGTCCTTCGATTCGATGTACTTCAGGGACATGGTAAACAAAATATTTTCCCTCGATAAAAATCTGGATCTTCTTGTGGTTTATTCTTACGATACGGGGATTGAGTACCTCCGGGCGCGGGATTCGCGGTATTTGCCGGGAACTCCTCAGGATATCGCGGCCGTGCGGGGCGTTCCGCGTTTTTCTTATAACAATTTTTCGCGTACGCAGATCGCTTCGTCCATAACTGTTCCGCGTAAAAGTTCTTTTATTATTGAGGGAGTTTACCGCATTCTTCACGACAGGGAGCTTTTCATCGTACTGCGCGATACTGTTATCATCCTCATTGTTTTTGCCGTCATAACTGCGGCCCTGGCGTTTCTCCTGCGGCTTCTGGATGAGGGCAGGCCGGCGCCCCTGCCCGCCGCGGGCCCCGCCCTGAGGCAGGCGGGGCCCGCGGCCCGGCGGGCTATTCCCATGCCGGCGGCGGCGCCTCCGCCTGTGCGCGAAACGCTCCCGCCGCCTGTTTCACCCATGCCGGCCACTGAAACGCTCAAGTCGCCTGCCGGCGGAGAAGCGGCGCCTGGGGCCGCGGCGGATGAGCCCGCCGTCCGGCCGGAAGACTCGCCGGCCTCCCCTCCTCCTCCCGCGTCCCTTCCGCCCGTCCCGCCTGAGGCGGACGCCGCGGATGAGGCCCCCGGAAATCCCCCGGCAAGCGGGATGCGGCTTCCCTCCGAATACCTTTTTCCTTCCAGCGAGGGAAACGACTGGAGGGCCATTCTGGAAAAACGCATGTCGCTGGAACTGGAAAGGGCCGCCTACAACGAACAGGATCTGACTCTGATAATCCTGAAGTTTTCGGGCCTTACGCAGGGCAGCGACGGCTACAGGACAGTAGCGCGGGAAATTCAGAAAAAACTTTCGTTTGAGGATTTGACCTTTCAATATCCGCCTGACGGCTACGCGGTAGTGCTGCCCAACTCCAACCTGGATCAGTCTATAGCAACTCTGAAAAATTTTCTGAAAACCCTTGAGTCCGGGTTTTCAGGGGAGTACGGGATTCCCCTCTGCGGGCTGTCCTCGCGGAACGGCCGCCTTATCGACGGCGCCCGCCTGCTTCTTGAAGGGGAAGAGGCTTTAAAACGGACAAAAGACGCCGGCGCGGACAGTATTATCGGCTTTCGGCCCGACCCGGGGAAATACCGTTCCTACATAGCCGGACAGGAGACGGGAGAGAGCTAAGAGCCTGTTTAATATCTTGCCTCCCCCCGGGCGCGCAAGGGATTGAAGCGGAAATCCTTTTGGCGCAGCCAAAAGATTGGAGCGAAAAGCCCGGTTTGCGGCGTTTTACGCCGCAA
>JAISQU010000098.1 GCA_031274005.1 Spirochaetales bacterium | reverse complement strand
AGGTTGCAAAAGCATTGCAGCCTTTTGTTTTGCTTACTACCGGAGGGGGACTTGAACCTGATTGCAGGCCGTACTGGCAAGCCAGGGCCATTTCCGAAAGGCAATGGCGGCGCGTCTTGTAACACCCCGGCCCCCCTGGGCAAAGAGATAAAGGCTTCTGTCAGATAAAAAGGTTGCAAAAGCATTGCAGCCTTTTGTTTTGCTTATTACCGGAGGGGGACTTGAACCTGCTTGCAGGCCGTACTGGCAAGCCAGAGCCATTGCCGAAAGGCAATGGCGGCGCGTCTTTTAACACCCCGGCCCCCCTGGGCAAAGAAATAAAGGCTTCTGTCAGATAAAAAGGTTGCAAAAGCATTGCAGCCTTTTGTTTTGCTTACTACCGGAGGGGGACTTGAACCCGGGTTGCAACTCGTGGTAGTCCCCCATTAAAATTACCCCCGGTAATTTTAGTGCCTTATCCTATGCGCCGCAATGCCCTGCGGCGGCGTCCTACTTCAGCGTTTTAGAAAACTTGTCAATGCGCTCCACCGCTATTTTCAGATTATCCAGTGAATTGGCGTACGAAAGCCGCAAAAAACCCTCGCCAAAACTGCCGAAGGCCGTACCCGCCGCGGCCGCGACGCCCGCTTCTTCCAGAAGCCGATTCGCGAATTCAGCCGAAGAAATGCCGAACGAGGAAATATCGGGAAAGGCGTAAAAAGCGCCGCTTGGTTTTACGCATTTGACGCCCTCTATTTTATTCAAGGCGTCAATAAGATAATCACGCCTTTCCCTGAAAGCGGCTACCATCTGCGTAACGGCGTCCTGCGGCCCCGTCAGCGCTTCTATCGCGGCCCACTGGGTCATGGACGCGGCGCAGGAGGCGGAGTTCACCATCAGCATAGTCATGTGTTCCGCCAATTCCCTGTTCATGACGCCGTAACCCAGACGCCAGCCGGTCATGGAATACGTCTTGGAAAAACCGTCCAGAATGATTGTCCAGTCCTTCATGCCGGGCAGGGTCGCGATTGACAGGGGTTTTTCCTCGAAAATAATCCTGTCATAGATTTCATCCGCAAGAATGTAGATGCCTTTATCCCTGACCATATCGGCAATCGCGATAATGTCGTCCTTTTTTATCATCCCGCCCGTGGGGTTGCCGGGGTTATTGATAATAATGAGTTTGGTTTTGCCGGTAATGGCGCTCCTGAGCTGATCAAGGTCAACGCTGAAATTGTTTTTCTGCAAAAGCGGCATGGGGACAGGTTTCGCTCCGGAAAATTTGATAACCGATTCGTAAATGGGGAACCCCGGATTGGGATAAATAACCTCATCGCCCGGCTGGGCCAGCATCAGCATTGTGAAAAACATAATGGGTTTGCCGCCGGGAACAACGACAATTTCTTCCGCGCTGGTTTTTACTTTTTTGTAGTCCTCGCAGTATCGGGCAATGGTTTCGCGCAGGGGAATGACGCCCGGCGTCGGGGTATAGCCGGTCTTGCCCTCTTTCATTGCCGTGTAAGCGGCTTCTATGATGTTTTTCGGGGTTTTAAAGTCCGGCTGACCTATCTCAAGGTGTATGATGCTTTTACCCTGCGCCTCAAGGGCGTTCGCGCGAGCCAGTATCTGAAACGCCGACTCGGTATGCAGTAAACTCATTCTTTCGGCAACATTGTTCTTCATTTCAAGCCTCCCTCGTGCGCTATTTTACATAGCGCGTAAAATTTTTAAATCTCGACAAGGCCATGCCTGTCCATTATATTTAATCATATCAGAATACTTTTGTCAAAACAGGAGGCCCCTATGGCGGTAATTTGTATAAGCAGGGAACTCGCGGCAAACGGCGAGGAAACAGCGCGGGAACTCGCGGAAGTCGGAGGATACAGGTTCATTGAACGGCGGGACATCGAAACGGAATTAGCCAGGCACAACATCTCCAGTACGACGCTTCTGCAATACGATGAAAAAAAACCTGGTTTTTGGGCCGCTCTGTCGGAAAACAGGGATCGCTATGTGCATTACCTTATGGAGAGTATTTGCAGCGAGGCCGCGCGGGGCAACTGCATCATTCTGGGCAGGGGCGCCAGCGCGGTGCTGCAGGATGTGCCGGGAGTCATCGGCGTGCGGATCGTAGCGCCCCGTCAGGAGCGCCTCCAGCGGCTGAAAACCCGCGCGAATTGCGACGCCCGCAGCGCCGAACAACAATTGAAACAAAGTGATCACAACAGGCAGGGCTTCCACAAATACTTTTTTGATGTGGACTGGCAGGACCCCTCACAGTATCACCTTACGGTGAACACAGGCAAAATGAACGCCAGACAGGCCGCGCGGGTCATTGAAGAGTACAGGCAAATCATGGTAAGCCCCGAGACAGAGGCCGAAGGCAAAATCCGGCTTGAAGAACTGCGGCTGAGAAACGTTATTATAGGAGAAATCATTTTTACGCGGCATATTCAGATTCAGGAGCTTGCGGTTACTGTTAAAGGGCCGGAGGTTACCCTGACAGGCTGCGCTATTTCCAAAATAGCCGCCGCCAACGCGGAGGAGGCCGCCCGCGGGATTGCCGGAGTGGGAACCGTTGTCAACAGCATCATGGTAATCCCCCCTGCGCCGGTGGTAACCAATTAAGGCGGCGAAAACGAAGAGAACCTGCGTATCCAGGCGAAAACATCCCTGTACACCTCGCCGCGGTTTGTTTCGTTGAGCATCTCGTGCCTGCCGCCCGAATACAGCTTCAGGGTAATACCGCAGACGCCGGCCTTTTGGTATTCCTTGTATACCTCGCTCACGCCCCGCGAAAAGTTTCCCACGGGGTCTTCGCTGCCGGAAAATATATACACAGGCAGGTTCCGCGGCGTCTTATTTATAACAGCGGCTTTGTTCAGCTTCGCCGCCGCTTTTAAAAAGTCATACATAAAACCCGTGGGCAGCGGCCGGCCGCACAGGGGGTCGGCCATATACGCATCGACAATCTTCCCGTCACGGGAAAGCCAGTCAAACCGGCATCTGCGGCGCTGTACGGAGCGGGCATACATCCTGAAAATAAACCGGAAAAGCAGCGTACTTGGCTCCTTCCTCCCGTTTATCTCGTCGCTGATTTTCGCGGCCAGACGCAGGCAGGCGCCCCGGATTTTTGGCACGCTTCCCGTTCCTGATAAAATCAGCCCCGAAAGTTTTTGCCCGTATGAGGAGGCGTAACTCCTCGCTAAAAAAGATCCCAGGGAGTGACCCAAAAGGAAAACCGGCGTTCCCTGGTTTTCTTCGCGGATAAAATCTATCCACACATCGATATCTTTCACCAGCGCGTCCCAGCCGCGGTTAAGCGTCAGAAAACCGGCGTCCCCGCAAAGCTCCGCCGTACGGCCATGCCCCCTAAGGTCAAAACCGTACACCTCCACTCCCTTTGCCGCAAGAAAGCCAGCAAAGTCCCGGTAACGGCCTATATGTTCAGCCATGCCGTGCAGAATGAGAAGACTGGCCGCGGGATCCCGGGCGGCAAAGCGCCTTCCCGCAAGGCTTACGCCGTCCTCAGACGCGAGAATAATCTCCCGGCCGGCCTCCGGCGCTCCGTTTTCCTGCGATGAAACATCAGGCACCTTCCAACCCGTTTTCCGAAACGTTTTCTGTGTCGCAGGCGGCGTTGGGAGGATTTCTCATCAAAATAGGCTGGTTTGTCGCTTCCAGAACATCCCGCCACATAGGGCTTTCAGGATCTACCTTGTTGCGGAAAGAAACGGCGACCTTCATGGGTATATGGACAAAAGTATTATTTACCTGCCCGATGAGGACCTTCGTCTTTCCCGCCATGGCGGCGTGAACGGCGTTGCCCCCCAGCCGCGTGCAGTAAACCGAATCGGTAGGCGTTGCCGGGGCGCTCCTGATAATGTAACTGGGATCGATATATTTCAGGTTTACTTCCATGTGGAACTGTTCCTTGAAGTAGTGCACAATGTCATCCCGCAGGAACTGCCCTATGTCGCTGAGCTTCCTGTTGCCCGAAGCGTCGGTGTCATTGCGTTGAACCAGATGCTCCTGCCCGGCGCCCTCGGCGACGATAATCACCGCGTGATTGCGCTTCTGGAGCCTCTTCCTTAAATGCGTGTAAAAACCGTTCGGCCCGGTCAGGTCAAAAGGCACTTCGGGAATCAGTACGAAATTGGCGTCGTGTACAGCCAAAGCCGTTGAGGCCGCGATAAAACCCGACTCCCTGCCCATCAGCTTGACAAGACCTATGCCGTTGACAGCGGAAGTGGCTTCCGTATGGGCGGCGAAAACCGCAGGAACGGCCTGGGTCACGGCTGTCTCAAACCCGAAAGATTTCTGGATAAAAGCTAAATCGTTGTCAATCGTTTTGGGAATGCCCACAACGGCAACCTTGAGGCCCCGGCGTTCAATCTCCGTTGCTATATCCAGGGCGCCTTTCTGCGTGCCGTCGCCGCCTATGATAAAGAGCATATTCAGATTCATTCTTTCTATGGAGTCAACGATATCTTCCACCCTCTCCCCGCCGCCCCGTGAGGATCCCAGCACCGTACCGCCAAGTTTGTGAATGTCGGTAACAGCATCAGTATCCAGGTCTACCGCGGGCAGATTATATTCCGGCAGAAGCCCCCTGAAACCATACTTGATACCGGAGATCCGGTGTACATTGTAATTGTACACGAGACAGCGCACGATTGAGCGGATAACATCATTCAGGCCGGGACACAGGCCCCCGCAGGTCAAAATGGCCGCGTGGACATGGCCGGGATTAAAATAAATCTTCTGCCGCGGCCCCGCCATCTGAAGCAGATCCGTCCGCGAAAGGGAAAAATTCAGATTTTCAGGATTCGCGGAAACTACATACTGAATGGCCTCATCGTCGCTGACATAGTTGGCAATTAAATCTCCCTGAATGGTAGACAACCTGATTGGCGAAGTAATCTTCGGCTCGCCCAAAACCGGAATCGTAAAGTCATAGGGACCTTGCATGAAACATCCTCCAAAACAAATAACACTTTAAGTATAATATATACAGTAGAGACTTTCAAAGAGCCGGCCCTCAGGACCGGCTCTTTAAGTTAAAAAATCGAGAATTTGATGATAAGAGCGGCAAAAACAATGGAAACCATGGAAAGCAGTTTAATCAGGATATTGATGGACGGACCGGAGGTATCCTTGAAAGGATCGCCCACAGTATCGCCCACAACAGCCGCCTTGTGCGCGTCCGAACCTTTGCCGCCGTGAGCCCCCGACTCTATGTATTTCTTGGCGTTGTCCCAGGCCCCGCCGGCGTTGGCCATCATAACGGCCAGAACAAAGCCCGACGCCGTCGCGCCGGCCAGCATGCCCGCCACGCCGTTTACGCCCAGAATCAGGCCCACAGCTATGGGCGAAACAATTCCCGTTAAAGCGGGCGCGATCATCTCCTTCTGCGCGCCGCGGGTACAAATATCCACACAGGCGGCGTAGTCGGCGTCCGCGGTTCCTTCCATAAGGCCGGGAATCTCCTTGAACTGCCGGCGGACTTCGCGCACAATGTTCTGGGCGGCCCGGCCCACGGCCTTCATCGTCATGGACGAAAAGAGAAAGGGCAGCATGGTTCCTACAAATAAGCCTATAAGAACCGGCGGGTTCACAATGGAAAGGTCTATCGCGAAATCGGGCGCCAGCAGTTTGATTTCATCCAAATAGGCCACAATCAAAGCCAGCGCGGTAAGGGCGGCGGAGCCTATGGCAAAGCCCTTGCCGGTGGCGGCGGTGGTATTGCCCAGGGAGTCAAGCGCGTCGGTGCGTTCCCGGACTTCGGCGGGCAAATGGGCCATTTCGGCTATACCGCCCGCGTTATCCGCGACAGGCCCGTAGGCGTCTGTCGCAAGAGTGATGCCCAGGGTGGAGAGCATGCCCACGGCGGAAATGCCGACCCCGTACAGGCCGCGGGAAAACTCCACCCCTCCGCCGGCCGTGAAAAAACTTACCAAAACGGATACGCCGACGATGATGACCGGCAGCAGGGTAGAAAACATGCCCAGGGAAATACCGCCTATGATAATCGTGGCGGGCCCTGTCAGGCTTGCGGCGGAAAGCTCCTGAGTGGGTTTATAGGTGGCCGAGGTATAATACTCCGTAAAAAAGCCTATCAAAACGCCCGCGATCAATCCCGACAGAACCGCCGCGTATACCCCCATGCGCTCAGGGTACTGCGCGCAGTCCAGGGAAAAATAAATCACGGGAAAGGCTGCAATAATAATGAGCGCCGAAGCAATATACGTACCCTTGCGCAGAGCGCCAAGCAGCACCTTCTGGTCGGTCTTTTCGCTGCAGCGCACAAAGAAAGTCCCGATAATGGAGGCAATGGTTCCCACGGCAGCCATGAGCATGGGAACAGCCGCCCCGCCGAAGTTGTAGCCCGCGGATACAGCCAGGGCCACGGTGGCGACAATGGAACCCACATAGGATTCGTACAAGTCCGCGCCCATGCCGGCAACATCTCCCACGTTATCTCCCACGTTGTCGGCGATAACGGCGGGGTTACGCGGATCATCCTCAGGAATGCCGGCCTCTACCTTACCCACAAGGTCGGCGCCCACGTCCGCGGCCTTGGTAAAAATACCGCCGCCCACGCGGGCAAAAAGGGCCATGCTTGAAGCGCCCATGCCGAAGGTCAGCATCGCCGAAGAAATGGCGTTGATCTGAGCCGCCTCATTTGCCGCGAGGTCCGCGTAGAACACATACTTCAACAGGAAAAACCAGATGGACAGGTCAAGAAGCCCCAGCCCGATAACGGTAAAACCCATAACCGAACCGGCGGAAAAAGCGACGCGCAGGCCGCGGTTCAGGCTTTCGGAAGAAGCCTGCGCCGTGCGGGCGTTGGCCGCCGTGGCGATTTTCATTCCTATAAAGCCGGAAAGGCCGGAGAAAAATCCGCCGGTGATGAACGCGAACGGCACAAAGGGGGTCAGAAAACCGGTAAAAGACATAATCCCCAAAACCACAAACATGACAATAAAAAACAACCCGACTCCGGTATATTGTCTGCGCAGGTAAGCGTTGGCCCCCTTCCTGACAGAACCGGAAATCTTTTTCATCAGGTCGGAGCCCTCAGGAAACCCGAGAACCTTTTTGGCTTGATAAAAAGCGAAAAGCAAAGCCAAAACAGACCCTATAGGTACAAACAGAAAAAATTGTTCTACCATGTATCCTCCCTTACTGACTTCGGCCGGAACTTCAGACTCCTGCCCGCTTCCGGGCGCGGCGGCTCTGAAATCATTTTACGGCCAATTATAACTTTTATCGCGTATCGCGCTATTTGTCAATCCGGGCGCGGGTGCACAAATTTTTTCCGTGCAAAATCACTGGAAGCCCTTGGGCCGCGCCAGGGATTGCAGCGTAAATCCTTTTGGCATAGCCAAAAGATTGAAGCGGAAAGCCCGGTTTTTTGCGAAGCAAAAAAGGCGCACGGAAAAAATTGGTGCACCCCGGGTGCACCCCCGCTGACAATTTCTAATTTAACTATAAACACAGCTCACGGACAACATGGACAAAGACGATAGAATACTATGAGCGAAGGGAACGGAAAATCATCAGAAGCGGTTCTTCGTTACGCGGAAGCAAAAGACGCTCCCCTGGTATTTGATTTTGTAAGGGGCCTGGCCGAATACGAACATCTTCTGGAGCAGGTTACCGCCACTGTGGAGGGTCTGCGCCGTTTTATCTTTGAAGAAAAACGGGCGGAGGTCCTTATCTGCGAATACGGGGGCCGTGCGGCGGGATTTGCGCTCTTCTTTTATACGTTCTCGACTTTTGTGGGAAAGCCGGGAATCTACATTGAGGATATTTTTGTAAAACCGGAATTCCGCAAAAAGGGTTTGGGGAAACTTCTGCTCGCCGCTGTCGCGAAAATCGCTGTGGAAAGGGACTGCGGCCGCCTTGAGTGGGCCTGCCTCGACTGGAACGAGCCTTCCATTGTTTTTTACAAAAGCCGGGGCGCGCGGCCCCTTTCAGAGTGGACCACCTACCGCGTGGCGGGCGAAGAACTGAAAAAACTGGCGTCCGGGGGCTTCCCGCGTCCGGATTCCCCCTAACTATCCGCAGCGGCTTCACCGGATTCCGCGTCGGTTTCGATTGCGGGTTCTTCTTCGGCAAGCGGCGGGGGATTCTCCGCCGGTATTTGTGCGGGTTCCGCGTCGGTTTCGACTGGGGGTTCTTCCTCGGATTCTTCTTCGGAAAAGATCGGGGGCTCCTCCGCCGGCATTTGTGCGGGTTCCGCGTCGGTTTCGATTGCGGATTCTTCTTCGGCCGGCGGCGGGGGCTCCTCCGCCGGCATTTGCAGGGACTCCAGAATTTCTTCCAGAAGAGCCTTCTGGCGGTCTTCTTCGGCAAGGCGGCGGCGTTTTTCTTCGGCGTGTTTTTCCTCGATTTCCCGTTGGCGGCGTTCCTCTTCAAGGCGTTTTTCCTCAATTTCCTGCCGCCTGCGTTCTTCTTCAAGGCGCGCCTGTTCCTCCTCCGCGCGTTTTTCCTCTTCTTCTATTCTGAGCCGTTCTTCTTCGGCTGCGCGCTGACGCTCCGCCTCGGCAAGGCGCTCAGCCTGTATACCTTCAAGAAGCTGTACCATTTGCTCAATTTGGGGTTTCTGCGGAGCGTCCGGCGCCATGGAAAGGTACAGCCCGTAATCCTGCAGGGCCTCGTCAATAGCGTCGAGCCTGACGCGGGCATTCGCGCGGTTCAGATACGCGCTGGGCAGGCCATCGTTTATTTCCAGAGCTTTGGAATACATCTCCACAGCTTTGTCCGCCTCGCCCCTGGCGAAATAGTTGTTCCCCATGTTGAATAAAAGCAGATCGCTGTGCAGAACCGCGACATCCAGGCCCTTCTGCATAATGTCTATGGCCTTCTCGTAATTCCCCAATTGTTCATATATTATACCGAGGTACAGGTAAATCTTCTCGTTGCGGGGTTCCTGGTTCAGCGCGCTTTCCAGAAGAGCCGCAGCTTCGTCAGGCTGGTTCCGCATGAAAAACTCTTCGCCCCGCTGAAAAAGGGACTGTCCGAAAAGAGCGGGAGAAACAAAAACAGCGCAAATCCAAAAAAAACATACAAAAATTCCACCGCTCTTTTTCACTCTATTTCGCTCCTCTGAAATCTTCGGCTGTCCGCCGCGCAGCCATAAAGCATATTTTATTAGACTTGTTCGCCCTGCGACTGTCAACCGGTTTTCCGGGTTTTCAAAAGAAAAAATTTGTATACTATGAGCTGGTTCCAAAATGAAAACCGTAATCATTCGTGCGCATTTTTTGCGGCAAAGCCGCAAAAAACCGGGCTTTCCGCTGCAATCTTTTGGCTGCGCCAAAAGGATTTCGGCCCTCCGACCTTTGTACACGGCAAGGGTTTTATAGGGCCTCTTGCCCTGTTGTTGCATTCTCCACAACACGCTCGCGCGTGCGGTTGCAGGGGCATGCTTCAATCCCTTGCGCCCCACGGGCTTTTTGCAATTTTGGAACCGGCTCCTATAAAATAAGATAGGCGCTTTTTTGGATATTGGGGAAAAAATGAAGGCAGGGATTGAAGAACAAATTGCGAAGATAAAAGACATTATCCTCAAGACGGTTCCGGTTGATCAGATATATTTATTCGGGTCTTATGCTTACGCAACCCCCCCGCGATGATTCTGATTTGGATTTATATGTTGTGTTGAAAGACACTGCGCCTTATAAAGAAATGGATGCGGAAAGTGTCGCATAAAGGGATATTGCTCTATGGCTAAGGGTATGACGGACCTTGATGCCGCGCGGGAATGGCGGCGCTTTGCGAAAATGGATTTGGACGGTGCGGAATTCTTAATGCAGATGACGCCTCTTCCCACTGAAATCATTTGTTTTCATTGTCAACAAAGTGCGGAAAAAAGTTTAAAGTCAATATTGGTTCTTAATTCTATATTCCCTCCGAAAATACATGACTTACAGGGATTAAAAGAACTATGTTTGCCATATTTAAAAGAACCGGAAGGCATACCCACCGCGGCAATTGCTGCGCAATTGCATTATATTCAGGAGCGTGAGTGGACAAGCCTGAAGTGTTCTGGTGACTTTCACCACACATTTCCGTGAAGCCTTCCCGCCGCCTTCGGGTGAACAAAAAAGCCCCCGGCGCGCCGGGGGCTTTTTCCTGTCCGGCCGGCCAACCGGCCGCGCCAGGAGTCTGTCGGACTTCTCATAAATATGAGCCGAAAACGGCTCTGCGATTTTCGGGAAGACCCGAAAACGCATTACCCCCGCAATTTTGCTCCGCAAAATTGCGCCGTCTTGAACGTCGCGGGGCCATTGCCGCAATGGCCCCGCTATAAGCGCAGCAGGCTCCCGGACGCTTACAGGAAGAACGACAGAAAAAACGTAACAATAAAAGCCGCGAAACCCTGAACAGCCGTCGCCGACACCCAGGTCTTGTACGCCACGTTAACCGGCATCCCGGAGAACTGCGACACAACCCAGAAGTACGAATCGTTCGCGTGCGACACAATACCCGCCCCCGAACCAATCGCCATAACCGTAATCAGCGGGCTCAAACCCATACCCTGAATAAGCGGCGCCATAATCGCAGAAGTCGTAACCAGCGAAACCGTACCGCTGCCCTGCGCGGACTTCAAAGCCATAGCCAGGAGGAACGGCAGAAAAACACCGATCTTATACTGTGCAAGCGTATCTCCTATAAAACCCACCATGGGGGAACTGCGCAGCACCAGGCCGAAAGACCCGCCTGCGCCGGTAATCGCCAGAATCAAAGCCGAACTCAAAACCCCTTCGCCCATCCAGTCCTTCACCGCCAGACTCTTGCTCCCCGGAGGAACCAGAGTTATCGCCATAAAAACACCCAGAATCAAAGCCGTTACAGGATCTCCGACAAATTTGATGAAAGTTACAAAATCGCCTGAGCCAAAAGGCTTCGTCGGGAAATTCGCGATGGAGCTTAAAACAATCAGCACTATAGGCAGAAGCAGGGGCAGCATCGAATGAAAAGCCCCGGGCAGCTTTTTGTATTTGGCAGTCAAATCCTCATAGGTCTCCGAAACCTTTGCCTCGATTTTATACTTCGCCGCGAATTTTGTCGCCCAGAAATACCCCGCCGCGGCTGAAAAAATAGACACAAACGCGCCCACGCCTATGACCGTTCCCAGATCCGCGCCCAAATTAGCCGCCGCCGCAATAGGCCCCGGCGTCGGCGGAACAAGCAGATGCGTAGCGTGCAAGCCCGTCCCCAGGGCGACCGCCATAGTCGTCATGGAAATCCCCGTCTTCGCCGACAAAGCCTTATTCAGCGGCGACAGAATAACAAAACCCGAATCGCAAAAAACAGGAATCGACACCACATAGCCCGCAATGCTCATGGCCAGAGGCGCCCTGTCGTTCCCCACGATCTTCAAAATCGCCTGGGTAATAGACAAAGCCGCGCCCGTTTTCTCAAGAATAGTTCCGATTATAGTCCCCGCGATAATGACAATGCCTATGCTCGACAAAGTCCCGCCAAAACCATTCTTGATAAGGTCAACCACGCCCGTAATCGTCTTGCCCGCCGCATCCTTAATAGTCAGCAGCGGAAGCCCTATGGCGATCCCGTAAAGAAACGCCACGGCGATCAGTACAACAAAAGCGTTCATCTGAAGCTTCGATGTACACAAAACGATAAGAAACACGGCGATTACCAAAAGGATAACCGCTACACTGCCTGATACCATACACACCTCCTGCATTTGGTTTATCACGCCCAATTATCGATTTTCAATTATCACCCCATTTTCTAAAAAATGCAACTGAAATTTCAGTGAAATTTTCATGAAAAATAGCGCCCGCGGGGAAAAGAAATTGCGCCCGCGCATAGCTTATTTCCGTATGGGAAAAAACGGTACGAGGTTATCGCGGAACTTCCGGGATTGGGCAGGAAATATCCCGATGCTCCCTTTGAACCCATAGTCTTTGAAACCTCCGAAATCCAGAATGACAACCCCTTTGTCCGGAAAATCCTGGCTGCCGGGGTGGAATTGCTATAAGAGCCTGTTTAATATCTTGCCTCCCCCCGAGCGCGCAAGGGATTGAAGCGGAAATCCTTTTGGCGCAGCCAAAAGATTGGAGCGAAAAGCCCGGTTTGCGGCGTTTTACGCCGCAAATGCGCCCAAATTCCGAATTATAAGGAGATTTTGAACAGGTTCTAAGACAGGCGCGCCGCCGCCGTCCGTCAGGGTTTTTCCCTCTCTATGTCCAGCCTTTCTTTTACCGCTTCCGCCACTTCAAGGCTTATCCCCGCAGTCTTCGCAATATCATAGCCGGACGCCTCCGCGATTTCTTCTGTAGATCCGAACCTCTGCATCAGTTTACGGCCCCTTGCTTCTCCGATTCCGGGAACGGAAGCCAGCTTCTCCAGAGACAGGGATTTTTGCCGCAGCCTCTTGTTGAAACCCGTGGCAAAGCGGTGGGCTTCGTCCCGCACGGCCTGAAGGATGCGCAGGGCGGGGGAACCTTCGGGCAGGATTACCGGGTGTTTTTGGTCCGCCAGAAAAATTTCCTCATTTTTTTTGGCAAGGCCGATGACGGGGATATCCTTCAGCCCCAGAACGTCGAGGATGCCCCGCGCGGCGCTTACCTGACCCTTGCCGCCGTCAATAAGAACAAGATCGGGCCTTTGCTTTTCCTCGTTTTTTACGCGGGTGTAGCGGCGGGCCACAACCTCGCGGACAGATTCAAAGTCGTCTATCTCACCCGCAAGGGTTTTTATATGAAAGCTCCTGTAGCATTTTTTGTCCGGCGCGCCGCGGTAGAATGATACCATCGAAGCCACCGGATGCTTGCCCGAAAGCTGGGCAATGTCAAAGCCCTCGATGCGCAGGGGAACGCGCGGAAGCCGGAGCAGGCTTTTGAGGTCTTCAAGCGCGGGGATGTTGCCCATGTCGTGAAGCCGCCTGCGCAGGTCGTGGGCTGCATTTTCTTTGACCATATTCAAAACAGCTATGTCGCGTTTGTCCGCGGCCCTGAGGAAACGCACCTGTTTTTTCATTTCCCGGAAAAAATACTCCGGCATATTCCACTCAGCGGGAATTTCCCGAAGATAAATAGTACCGGGAAGGCGGCCAGCCTCTTGGTAATACTGAAGCAGAAACTGTTCCGGAGCAGCCTCCGAATCATAGACACAGACGCGTAAAACGTCCCTGCCCAGGAGCCTGCCGCCCCTCATCTGGAACACCACAAAACTGCACAGGCAGGTTCCGGGGTGATCGGCCGCGCCGCCCAGTTGATCCTGCGCGGCCCAGTCTATGTAGTCGCGGCTTTCCTCATCAAAGTCCACCACCTTCTGGCCGCGGTCAAGATCCTCAATAATCCTGATAAGATCCCGAAGGCGCGCCGCGTTTTCAAAGTCCAGAGCTTTCGCCCTTGCGTGCATATCCGCGGTGAGTTTTATGATGAGCTGTTCTGTCCGGCCGGAAAGAAGCCCCTGGATTTCCGCAATCCCGGCCATGTAGTCTTCCCTGCTTACCCTGCCGGCGCAGGGCGCGGCGCATCTGCCGATGTGGTGGTAGAGGCAGGGATGCCCGCGCTTTTTTAAAGGGCCCCGGCATTTGCGCAGGGGAAAGAGCTTTTCAATTAAATCAAGGTAAATATCAAGGCTTGCCACATCCGGGTAGGGGCCGAAGTACTGCGACCCGTCGTAGATCATGCGCCGCGTGCGGAATATGCGGGGGTAATCCTCCGCCGTGATGCGGATAACAGGGTAGGATTTGCCGTCTTTCAGGTTGATATTATAACGGGGCGTGTGTTTCTTGATGAGGGTATTTTCGAGCAGCAGCGCTTCGTACTCGTTTTCGGTTACTATGTATTCAATGGCGCTGATTTTTCGCACAAGAGTACGGGTCTTGATGTCCTTGTTTGATAAAAAATAGGAACGAACCCTGTTTTTAAGGCTTTTCGCCTTGCCGACATAGATGACCGCGCCCTTCGCGTCTTTCATGATGTAAACCCCGGGACTTCCGGGGAAACGGGCCGCGGTTTCGCGCAGCGTTTTTTCGGGGGCGGGCATTTCTTCCGGCGGCGGGCCTGTTTCCGCGTCCGGGTTTTCCTGGGGGAGCATATTATAAACCTAAGGGACAGGGCGCACGGTGTCAAGATTGCCCTGTCTATTGAAAGCGCCATAACCCCGGCCCCTATGATATTACGGTAAAGGGCATCAACGTAAGCAACGACGCCGCGATAAAAAACCTTATCTACGGCATTGTCGCCGGGCAGTGGTTAAAATTCTTCCCCAAAAAACTTATACGGACAATATTTGCAAAAGCCTCCTGATTTGGTATACGCATAGGAGCCTGTCTGACTTCTAACGAATGTGAGCCGAAGACGGCTCTTTAGATTTTCGGGAAGACCCGAAAACGCATTACGCCCGCAATTTTGCTTCCCAAAATTGCGCCGCCTTGAA
>JAISQU010000093.1 GCA_031274005.1 Spirochaetales bacterium | reverse complement strand
TGCCCGCCGCTCATCATCCGTGATTTACGCCTGTTTATTCTAAACCCCCGGAGTTTTATTGCTTCTTTAACCTTCCATACCGTATCCAGCAATATTTTTTTGCAATCGCCCGATAGCGTTAAATCATCGGCGTAGCGTGTATATATTACATTATTGGCGCCGCAAATTTCCACTATTTCTTTATCGATTACACCAAAGATGATATTTGATATGGCGGGAGATGTTGCCGCCCCCTGGGGCAGGGCGTTATCTTTCGTACAAATTATTGATAAAATTTCCGCGTGCTTGCCGGGAACGGGTTCGTAAAAATCAAGGGAATGAAATAAATTTTCCACTCTTTCTCTTTTTATATTCGGGAAAAAATCCTTAATATCCATTTCCTTACTTTTTCGACTTAGTGGTTTTTATATCTGTGTCTTTAGTCCAATCAAGGTACTAGCTGCGCAGACGCAGAAGCCGTTCGCTTTTTTCATCGCCCCATCTACATTTTTTTTCATAAGCATTATGAGACTAATACAGTATTGCTGCTTGAGAGCAGGGTTTTTGGGGTTAATACTGCCACGGTTAATGCCCATAGCCGCCTCTGTTTGTAAATATAGAGCAAACCCGGGGAAAAAGGAATAGCCGGCTCGGCGTTTACCCTCGCTTTTATAGCATTGAATTGCGCAAAGAACGCCCAGGTAAACGCACGCGTGAGCGTGTTTGTGTCAGAACGAGGCCCTAAAAAGCTCTTGGCGTATATAAAGGCTATGGGCCGAGCAAAAATGCGCTATTATAACCGGGAAAAAGAAGCTGCACCCGGCGGATGTGGATGCGGCTCCTATCCCCGGCGGGGGAATTTTCGTATACTTACCACCATATGGATTTCGATGTTATCGTTATCGGCGCGGGGCACGCGGGAATAGAGGCGGGCCTTGCGGCCGCGCGCATGGGGTGTTCCGCCTTGCTTATCACGATGAGCCTTGACAGCATAGGCAGGATGTCCTGCAACCCCGCCATAGGCGGCCTGTCGAAGGGGAACATTGTGCGGGAGATCGATGCCCTTGGCGGGGAGATGGGAAAACTCATTGACCGTTCAATGATACAGTTTCGCATTTTAAACAGAAGCCGCGGCCCCGCGGTTCAGGCGCCCCGCGCCCAGGCGGACAAGGCCCTCTACGCCGCCCTCGCGAAAAACTGCCTTGAACGGACAAAGGGCCTTTGCATTTTTCAGGATACGGTAACGGACATAAAAACAGACGGCGGCCGGGCCGAAGGGGTCATAACCCAGCGCGGCCGGGTATTTACGGCAAAAAAAATTGTCCTGACTACGGGGACTTTTATGGAAGCCTCTGTTTTTATAGGCGAGTTCACAACATCCTCCGGCCGCCTGGGAGAACCGGCCGCACAGGGCCTGGGGGCAAATCTGCGCCGCATGGGCTTCCCTGTGGGGCGGCTGAAAACCGGAACCCCCGCGCGGGTACGCAAAAGCTCCCTCGATTTTTCCCGCATGGAGGAGCAGCCGGGCGAGGATGAGATTATTCCTTTCTCGTTTTCAAACGACAGCGCCGAATGCGCCGGCCTTTCCTGCTGGATAACCTGGACAAACGAAAAAACCCACGCCATCATACGCGGCAGTCTGCACCGCTCGCCCCTGTACTCGGGAAAAATAACCGGCATAGGCCCGCGCTACTGCCCCTCCATCGAAGACAAGGTTGTGCGCTTCGCCGAACGCCGGCGTCATCAGGTTTTTGTAGAGCCAGAAGGCCCGGCCACCGAAGAGATGTACCTGAACGGAATTTCCAGTTCTCTGCCTGAGGATGTACAGGAGGCCTTCCTTCGCACTCTCTGCGGGCTTGAGAATGTTCAGATCATGCGCCCCGGCTACGCTGTTGAATATGACTACATCAATCCCACAGCCCTTTATCCCAGCCTTGAAACAAAACTGATAAGCGGGCTTTATGTCGCGGGCCAGACAAACGGGACTTCCGGGTATGAGGAGGCGGCCGGGCAGGGCCTTGTGGCCGGCCTGAACGCCGCTCTTGCCGTCAGGGGAGAGCCGCCCCTTATCCTCTCACGCGCGGAAGCCTATATAGGCGTACTGATAGACGACCTTGTCACTTTGGGAACAAAAGAACCCTACAGAATGTTTACATCCCGCGCGGAGTATCGCCTGGGCCTGCGCCACGACACCGCCGACCGGCGTCTTTTGCCAAAGGCCTACGCCTGCGGGCTGCAAAGCGAAGAAGCCATGGAGCGCCTGCGCCGCAAAACTGAAACCTGCGACGCCATCAAAGAGCTGCTGAGATCCCGCCGCCTCGCCGCGGCCGACAGCGCGGACGCGGCGGGCCGCGCGCTGCCGGAAAAAATAACGCGCCACACGGGCGAAACCCTCTACCAGACGCTGAAAGACCCGGAGGTAAGCCTTGCCGAGCTTGAGGCCCTCGTCCCCGCGCTGAGCGGGAAGCCCCCCGCTTTGCGCAGCCTCTGCGAACTGGACATCAAGTACGAAGGCTACATAAAACGTCAGGAACGCGAGGTCGAGCGCTTCAAAAAAATGGAAAACGTAAAAATTCCGCCGGATTTTGACTGGGACGGCGCGGAGGGGCTTTCCTCCGAAGCGCGGCAAAAACTTAAAACCATAAGACCCCTGTCCGTAGGGCAGGCCTCTCGCGTTGCGGGGGTGCGTCCGTCGGACATAGCGGTTCTGAGTCTGCATTTGCGGCGAAAAACATGAACGCGCCACAGACTCTTCTCCGCGGTCTTGAAACTCTCGGTATTCAGGCGGACGCCGCGGACGCCGGAAAACTCGAAACCTACATGGCGGAACTCGAAAAGTGGAATCCTCTGTTCGGCCTTGTGAGCGCGGGAGGAAGCTCATCCCCCGGCGCTATGCGCGAGCGCCTCATCGTCCGCCACGTCCTTGACTCGCTCGCCGGGCTTCCTTTTATCCGCGAAATACTGAACGGCATGCGGGAGGACTGCCTGGCTGACGTTGGTTCCGGCGCGGGGCTTCCGGGAATTCCGCTTGCGGTATTTCTGCCGCAAACGCGGGTCACCCTGATAGAGCCTTCGCGGAAAAGGTGCGCCTTTCTGCGTTCCGCCGCGGCGCTTATGAATCTGAAAAATCTCAGGGTTTTTGAGGGCGAACTCGCCGCGGCGCGCGAAACCTTCAGCCTTGTAACGTGCAGGGCTTTCCGGCCGCTGGACAGGAAAACCCTCAAAGCGCTTTTAGCTGTTACGCGGCCGGGGGGCGTCATTGCCGCCTACAAGGCGACGGAAGAAAAAACACTGGCCGAAACAGCCGAAGCGCGGGCCCTGGGCCTCCAGGCGCGCGCGCAGCCCCTCATGGTTCCCGGCCTGAACGAAGAACGCCGCCTTCTTGTCATTTCGCGCGCAGGGGAAAGCGCGGGGCAGCAAGATGAGGAAAAAGAATGAACTATGGTGCACCCCCTGCGCACTATTCGCTTGCAGGCGGAAGGGATTTTAGGGTATTATCGCCGCAAAGGATTCTTATGATACAAACAGTGAATAGTGCGGAAATCGCCCAAAAATCCCTCGCCGGAGAAGCCCTCTCGCGCGGCGAAGCTCTGGCCGTCCTTGAACTGCCCGATGAGCAGCTGCCGGGCCTTATAGCCGCGGTCTATCCCATACGCAAAAAATACAAGGGCACTACCGTCGGCATTCAGATTCTTACCAACGCCCGCAGCGGCAACTGCAGCCAGAACTGCGCCTACTGCGCCCAGGCGCGGGACTCCGAAGCGGACATCGCCAAATACCGTCTTGTGCCCTACGAAAAGCTGCGCGGCGACGGTCTTATCGCGAAAGAAAAAAATCTGGCGCGGCACTGCATAGGCCTTTCCGGCATACGCTTCACGGATAAGGAAATCCGGGAGTTCGCCGGCTATGTCCGCGAATTAAAAAAAGAAGCGCGTACCCACATCTGCTGTTCCATAGGGTTTCTGACTCCCGCCCAGGCCCAAACCCTGAAAGACGCCGGGGTAAACCGCATTAACCACAATCTCAACACATCGCGGAATTTCTACCCCGCGATATGCACAACGCACAGCTACGACGAGCGTATAGCCAATATAAAGATGCTGCAGGGCCTGGGTTTTGAAATCTGCTGCGGCGGCATTATCGGCATGGGGGAAACGGCAGCAGATGCGGCCGACATGCTGTTTGAAATCAGGGAAATTAACCCGCAGTCCGTGCCCGTCAATTTTCTTATACCCATCGCGGGTACGGGGCTGGCAAACATGGACACCTCGCGGCTGACGCCGGAATACTGCCTGAAAGTCCTCTGCCTCGCGCGGCTGCTTCTGCCGCAAAAAGACATACGCTGCACCGCCGGCCGGGAACTGTACCTGAAAGGCCGAGAAAAGGAAATGCTGATGATAGCCGACTCCATCTTCGCGTCCGGCTACCTCACGGCCGGCGGACAAAGCATTGACGATGCCGTCAAACTCGTTACCGGCGCGGGCTTTGAATACCGCATTGAATAAAATTACGCCTGAGCCGGTTCCAAAATGAAACCATTCTTTGAAGCCCGTGGGGCGCAAGGGATTGAAGGGGCGCGAGCGACCGTCTTGTGCAAAGACGCTTACAAAATTGCTTTGCAATTTTTCAGGTCTGGTTTTTACGGCCTGGCAGGCGGCGGCGGAACCC
>JAISQU010000039.1 GCA_031274005.1 Spirochaetales bacterium | reverse complement strand
GCGAACCGCATCTCGGCCCCGGAAATTGCGGTAAATGTTACCAGTAGGTTTCCGGCTAAAAAACACACGCTCCCGGTTGCAGGGCGCGCTTTGCGCGCAGTTTCGGGCTATGCCCCCTCCGCACATTTCCGTGATAGCGTCGACCCCGCATAGGCGAACCGCATCTCGGCCCCGGAAATTGCGGTAAATGTTACCAGTAGGTTTCCGGCTAAAAAACACACGCTCCCGGTTGCAGGGCGCGCTTTGCGCGCAGTTTCGGGCTATGTCCCTTCCGCACATTTCCGTGATAGCGTCGACCCCGCATAGGCGAACCGCATCTCGGCCCCGGAAATTAAGGTGAGAGTCACCAGTACACTACCGGCTGAACAACAAACTGCCTGAAAGCACCGCAATTGCAACGCAATTGCACTTTTTGTTATGCCCCTTCCGCACATTTCCGTGATAGCGTCGACCCCGCATAGGCGGGGGAAATCGCCCCGGAAGTTGCGGTGGGTGTTATGCCGGTTCCGCATATTTCGGGTGTTACGACTTTTTCGGTGTAAAATTTCTTGCGGGAAAAAGTCCCAAACAAAAGCCCCTGGGTGCGCCAGGGATTGCAGGGGCGCGAAGCGGCCGCGCCAGCGGCGGAACCCCCGGAAAGCCCGGTTTTTTGCTTCGCAAAAAAGGCGCCCAAAAAAATAATTGCATTCGCAATGTCCATGAAAATGTTCCCACCGCATCCCGGCTGTCAAAACCAGTACCGCAGGCCCGCGCTGGCGCCCATGTCGGAAGTAATGTCAGGAAAAAAGACAATGGACGGAACAAGTTCCAGAAAAATATCCAGGGGGGCGTCTTCAAACGCATACGACATTCCAAAGGGAAGACGGACCCCCATGTACATATCTTCGGCGAGGGCGTTCTCAAGACCTACGCCTATAGAGTATACAAACTTTCCGGTTTGCATCTTTACGGTATTGAAAAAATGCCGCAGGTAGTCAAAATAAAAATATGGGGCGCCCCGCACAGATACGCCGTTTTCCATTCTCCGGAAAAGGGACCAGCCTGCCCCGGCGTCCAGAGCGGAAACTTCCGATATCCACAGTTTCGCGCTGATTCCCATTGGCTCGCCCAAAAGAATCGCCGCGCCCATGCCCGATTCCTGGGGAAGTTTCGTGCCCCCGGACTCCTGGGCCGGCGCTTTTGCCGCGCCCGCCACGAGAAAAATAACCGCCGCGAAATATATATAAACCGCCGCGGCTTCCGGGCGGCGTGCGCAATGTGTACCCATAAATAACCGGTCCTTCAGGCGGGACATTTTCCGCCTTTCTTAGTATACTTCTATACTAAGAGTATAGCATATGAGAGGAGCGTGTATGAAAAAATACTTTATGAGCCTGCTTTTTTTCGCGGCGGGTCTTCCCTGGCTGTTTTCCCAGCAGGCCGGCGGTCTGCCTGTAAAAACCGCGGTTCTTTTTACGAACGGCGTGGGATATTTCAGCCGCGAAGGACGGGTAAGCGGATCGGGCAGCGTGGAGCTGCGTTTCGATGTCAGGGATATAAACGACCTGCTCAAAAGCATGGTCGTCCGCGATCTTGACGGCGGCCGCATAACAGGGGTGAATTATTCTTCCCGCGAACCCCTCCCGCGCGCGCTTTCGGGTTTTTCCCTCAATCTGGCGGGCAACCCCGGAATCCCCCAGCTTATACAGCAGGCCCGAGGCGAAAAGGTGGAAATCTCCGCCGACAAAAAATACGCGGGAACCATTTTGGGCGCGGAAGAACGCATCGAGCGTGAATATAGAAACAGAAACGAAGATTTCAGCGAAACCCCGCAGATCTATATCAACATCTACGGGGATGAGGGCATGCAGAGCATAGCGCTTAAATCTATCAGCGGCATACAATTTCAAAATCCCCGCCTACGCGAAGAACTCGCCGCCGCCCTCAAACTGATCTCCGAATCGCGGAACACCGAAAAGAAAAGCGTTTTTATCTCGTATGACGGCGCGGGAGAACGCCGCATCCAGGCCGGTTATATTGCCGAAACGCCGGTCTGGAAAACCAGCTACCGCCTTGTTGTGGACGCCGCGCAAACCGGCGGCGGGCGCAGCGGACATCTTTTGCAGGGCTGGGGTATAGTCGAAAACACCACCGGCGAAGACTGGAAAGCCGTCAGGCTTGAACTTATTTCCGGCATGCCCGTTTCCTTCGCCATGGACCTGTACCAGCCCCTCTTCAATCCCCGGCCATTCGTACCCTATACCCTGCAAAAGAACCTGAACTCCCAAACCTACAATCAGGGATTCACGGCCCGGAAGGCCGCGGGAGTGGAGGACCGGAGGCCCTACGGGGATATGGAAGTGGCTGAGATGAAAGCGGCTGAGGAAGCCGCCGCGTCTGACAGCCTCTTGTGGGAAAACCTGTCCTCCGCGCCCGCCCCGAACATCGCGCAGAGCGCTCCCGCCGCCGCCGCGGGCGACGCGGTGGGAGAGTTTTTCCGCTATACAATAGAGAATCCCGTTGACCTGCCCCGCGGCCAGTCCGCGATGATTCCCCTGCTCAACGAAGAAATTGAAGCAGAGCGGCTGTCCATCTACAACGAAACCGCTCACAGCAAACACCCCATGAACGGCCTGCGCCTGAAAAACACATCGAAGCTCAATCTGATGGGCGGGCCCATAACGATTTATGAAAGCGGCGTGTACGCAGGCGACGCGCGCATGGATAACCTCGCGCCGGGCGCCGAAAGGCTCGTAAGCTATTCCCTCGACCTCTCCACGGAGATAATGACGCAAAGCTCCGCCGCGCCCGAAGAAATAACCAGCATACGCCTTCAGCGCGGACTTTTATCACTAACCAAAACCTTCCGCAAAGAGCGCGTCTACACGCTCATTAGCCGCGCCGCCGGCCCGCGTGTGATTCTGGTTGAACATCCCGTCTCCGCAGGCTGGGAACTGGTAAAAACCATAACCCCTGAAGAACGCACCGCCGGCGTGTACCGCTTCCGCCTGGAAACAAACGCCGAAAAAGGCTCGCAAACCGTCCTTGTTGTCAGCGAAGAACGCGCGGCCGAACAAATGCTCGCCCTGTCCAACATGAACAGCGACGCGATTCTCATCTATACAAACACAAACCAGAAGAACATCAGCCCCGCCGTGCGCGCCGCCCTGGAAAAACTGGCGTCACTTAAAAACGAACTTGCCGGCCTTACCCGTCAGCGGCAGACCGCGGAAACCCGGGCGGCGGCCATACACAGGGAGCAGGAACGCATCCGCGGCAATATGGACAGCCTTGACAGGACATCCTCCCTGTATCAGCGCTACGTAAATACTCTGAACGAACAGGAGAACACGCTGACAGACCTTAGCGCCGCCGCGGATAAACTGCGCGTACAGGAGGCTGAAAAAAAGAAAGCCATAGACGACTATCTGGCGGAGCTGGAGGTGGGCTGAAAGCCTTTGGGCAATAGCACTTACTTTTTTCCGGTTATAATAGCGCATTTTTTACGGCAAAGCCGCAAAAAACCGGGCTTTTCGGGGGTTCCGCCGCTTGCGCGGCCGCTTCGCGCCCCTTCAATCCCTTGCGCCCCACGGTCTTTTGTGCTTTACGCAACTCAATTTTTTATAGTGGGGGTAAGTGCTGTTGCCCTGGGCTGGAAGCCTTTGGGCGCCTTTTTTTTTGCCCGCCTGCGGCGGGCACGCTTTCACGGAAATGTGCGGACGGGACATAACCGGCACTGCAATCGCTTCGCAATTGCGTTTTAACCAGGAACTTTGGTGACAAGCCGGAAGAACACTGGTGACATTCACCGCAATTTCCGGGGCCGACAAGCGGTTCGCCTATGCGGCGACGCTTTCACGGAAATGTGCGGACGGGACATAACCGGCACTGCAATCACTTCGCGATTGCGTTTTAACCAAGACATATGTTTTTCAGCCTGAAGTGTACTGGTGACATTCACCGCAATTTCCGGCGCCGACAAGCGGTTCGCCTATGCGAACCGCTTGTCGGCTCATTGACAAACCGCGGGGAAAGGCCGAAAATATCTGTATATGTGAACAGCCGGTTCGGTAAAATATTTTAAGGAGTTTTTGTATGAGCGAGAAATTCAGAGACAGTCAATGGGACCGTCACGGCGTTATTGCCGGTATTTTGAGTCCCATAAGGATTCCCAAAATGGCCCGCGTTGCGCAGGAATTCGAGGATACTACGCTGCGTGATATTCCCGGGGCGGTTGCGAAAGAGTTTGATAAGCAGGAAATTGTCCAAACGGTAAAGCCCGGAATGAGCGTCGCCATTACGGCGGGGAGCCGGGGCGTCGCCAATATCGCCGTTATTCTGAAAGAGGTTGTCGCGCAGGTGAAGAAGCTGGGGGGCAAGCCTTTTATTTTTCCGGCTATGGGGAGCCACGGCGGGGCGACCGCTGAAGGCCAGCTTGAAATGATTAATGGCTACGGGATAACCGAAGAGGCCATGGGCTGTCCCATAAAGTCAAGCATGGAAACCGTTGTTATAGGCAAAACGCCGGAGGGTAAGCCCGTCTCAATCGATAAGTACGCCAACGAGGCCGACGGCATTGTGGTTGTGGCTCGCGTAAAACCTCATACGGCCTTCCGCGGCAAATACGAGAGCGGACTGCTCAAAATGATGGTTATCGGCATGGGCAAGCAGAAGGGCGCGGAGAGCTGCCACGACGAGGGCTTCGGCAGAATGGCTTACAATGTGGAGACCTACGCCGATGTTATTATGGCAAATACAAAAATACTTTTCGGCCTCGCTGCTGTGGAAAACGCCTTTGACAATACCTGTCATGTGGAATCCGTTCCCACGGCGAAGTTCAAGGAGCGGGAAGCGGATCTTCTTGAAAAGGCAAAATCATGGATGCCGAAAATTTACATTCCCAAATTTGATATTTTGATCGTCGACCAGATAGGCAAGAACTTTTCCGGCGACGGGGCGGACCCCAACATTACCGCGACATACTGTACGCCCTACGCGTCCGGCGGTCCTGAGTTCCAGCGCTATGTTATACTTGATCTGTCCGACGAGACGCACGGAAACGCGATTGGCCTTGGTCTGGCGGATTTTTCAACAAAGAGGGCCTTCGACAAGATGGACTTCGACGCGACCTATCCGAACGGTTTTACTTCCACGGTTGTTTCAGGCGTCAGGGTTCCTGTCATTTTGAAAAACGACGAACTGGCGATAAAGTCGGCGATTTTTGCCAGCACCAATATAGACAAATTAAAACCCAAAATTGTCAGGATAAAGAATTCCTCTCATATTGAAGAGATCATTATTTCCGAAGCTCTTGTTGACGAAGCGAAGAAGCACCCAAAAATGAAGGTTCTGGAAGAAGCAAAGGAAGTTGTTTTCGACAAAGACGGAAATCTTTCTGATATCGCAGGACATTGAGAGTTTGCCCTCCGGCTTGGGGCGCAATCACGGAAATGTGCGGGGCGGGGGATAAGCGCCACGGCAATTGCGTTATAACCGGGAGCTTTGTGATCAAGCAGGAAGCGTACCGGTGACTTTCACCGCACATTTTCGGCCCGACATTTTCTTCCATGCTTCGCGCGGAGAAATCTATGCCGGTCAGCGGCAACCGGCGCGCTCAAATTGCGAATTATTAGGGAGATTTTGAAGAGGCTCTGAAAGGGGTTGATGAACCATGCCTTTTCCAATCAGGCTAAAGTTTTCCGATGAGCCGCATCAGATACAGCCGGAACGTTAAATAGACTGCATCTTGCCGTTTATCCCCGCCTGATTTCCATTGCCCTGGCGTACACCTCCATGTACCGCTGCGCCGACTGTGTCCAGGAAAAACGCTTTGCCATGCCCTGCGCGCGCATGGACTGTATGGCTTTTCTGTCGTCCGCGTACAGATCGGCGGCCCTTTTGACCGCGTTGTAAATGTTTTCCGGGCTTACCGTATCGATAACGATGCCTGTTCCCTTGCCTGTTCTCTCGTTGTAATTTTCTACCGTATCGGCAAGGCCGCCGGTATTGCTCACTATGGGAATGGCGCCGTAGCGCAGGGAATACATCTGGGTCAGGCCGCAGGGTTCAAAGATACTCGGCATAAGAAAAAAGTCCGAACCCGCTTCAATAAGATGAGCCAGTTGGGTATTGAACTGCAGGATAACCTTAAGGTTGGGCCTCTTCCACGCAAGGCGCGCCAGTTCCTGCTCGTAGGCCGCGTTTCCGGTACCCAGAATAACCATCTGTACATCCAGTTCGCGGCAGATGTCGCCAAGACCTCCGCGGCCGTAGTCAAGAAGAACCCCAAAACCTTTCTGATCGACAAGGCGGCTTACCATGCCGATAAGGGGCTTGTCCTGATTGGCCGTCAGAAAGATTTCTTCTTTGAGGCGGATTTTCAGTTTCTGCTTGTCCGCGGGATTTTTTTCGGAAAAATGCCAGGGCAGAAAGGGATCGGTCTCCGGATTCCACACCGAATAATCAATGCCGTTCAGAATACCGGTAAAAACATTGGCGCGTTCACGCAGAAGGCCGCCCAGCCCTTCGCCTTTTTCGGGCGTCTGTATCTCGCGGGCGTAGCCGGGCGAAACAGTTGTCAGGCTGTCGGCGTTCTTGATGCCGGCCTGTAAAAGGTTAATCTGGTCGTAATACTCAAAGCCGGAACTGTAGAAATGTTCCCAGGACAGGCCGATGGCGGTCATGTTGTCTTTGTGGTATACCCCCTGGTAGCCCGCGTTGTGCAGGGTCAAAACCGCCGCTGTTTGTGAAAACTCCGTATGGTTTTCCAGAGTCTTGAGGTATACGGGACAGAGGGCCGCCGGCCAGTCGTGCCCGTGGATAATATCGGGTATCCAGTCCAGCATACGGCAAAGCTGAAAAGCCCCCCTGCATAAAAGGACAAAGCGGGCAACGTTATCAGCATAGCCTTCTCCCCCACGGGGGCCATACACTCCGTCCCTGCCATAGTAGCCTTCATGCTCCAGAAAATACACAGGAACCTTTGAGTCCGGCAGGGTTCCCTCGTACAGGCCGGTCCATTCTTCGCGCGCGCCAAGGGGAATACCCAGTGGGCTGGGAAATCTTTTCAGCCGCTCTTTGCTGACATCGATAGAATAATACCGGGGAAGAAATATGCGTACATCGTTGCCCTGCCGGGACAACTCCGCCGCGAGGGAGGACACGGCCTCGCCCAATCCGCCAACTTTTGCGAAGGGTTCCGCCTCGCTTGTAACCATCAGGATTTTGCTCATCGTTTAAAAATAACTGATTCTGTAATTTTCTGCAATCCTAAAACCCAGACTGTCGTAAAGCCGCAGGGCGGGAAGATTATGTGTCTTGACAAAGAGGCAGGCTCTTTTGCCGCCGGCGAAAATGTGTTCAAGAAGGCGGTACATCAGAAGGCGGGCGATTTTTCTGCCGCGGAAATCCGGATGGGTAAAAACCCCGCCTATCTGGTCGCAGGTAAACCCGCGGGCGTTGGTTCCGCCCTTTGCCACGGCTGTGCCTTCGCAGGAGGCAAGATAGATAATGTTTTCCTTCAGGCTCAGTTTCAATTCTTTGCGTGTTTTGTTCATGTTGAAATCATTCTGATTAAAGAGGATTTCTTCCCTTTCGTAGGCTTCCTGCAGGGGCAGCAGGGCTTCAAAATCTTCCCTGCGGGCCTGGCGGATTTTAAGCCATGAAAGTTCCGCGGACACAGGCGCGGGCGGGCGGGCGTCGGCCTTCATCAGGTAATAGTCGACAGACACCGAAGGGTGTATGCCCATCCAGGCCGCGAAGGTCTGCACATGGCGCCTCAGGCCGATCAGGGTGTTGACAAGGCCCCAGGCCGCGAAAAACACATCGCGTACTTTTCCGGCTTCGATCTCCTCCAGGGGGAGTTCGGGAAAGTAGGGACACACAAAGCCCGTCTTTGACATATACAAAACCTGCCGGACGCGACCGTTTACCCGCCGCAGGGCGATAAGCGCCTCCCCCGGGCCGGGGAAATGCGGCTTGCCGCCTCTGCGCAGCCTGCCTGTAAGCGCCGCGCATTCCCACTCCCGCTCCGTCAGAAAGGCCGTAATTTCGTGCAAGTCTTTTTTTTTCGCGAATGTCCAGTTCATTCTTTTTGGTCCTGAGGCGAAAGCTCTATGGGCAGGACGCCCTCCGCCGTATAGTCGCCCCGCAGGACGGCAAAGCCCGCCTTGAAGGAATCCGCGCTCCAGCTGTAGGCGGCGATAGAAGCGTTTACCCAGGAAAGCTCCGCCAGGTACACCGGCGTCAGAATAGAAAAAACAATGACTTTGCCCTTGAAACCCTTTATTGTTTGCAGCACTTCCAGGCTGTTCGGGTTTGACATGCAGAAAATAATGGTGTCGTAGCCGCGCGCCGCGCGCCTGAAGGCCGCCCGGTCCGCTTCCGTGGAAGAGTAGAAAGGTTCGTAGGAGAAAAAGAATTCCGCCGCTTCCGGATACCTTTGCCTGCCGTAACTCAGGAAGGCCCTGTGCTGTCCCGCCAAAAGAACCCTTTCGCCGGCGGCCGGGACATAGGGCAGAACGCCCTCGTCGTTTTTTATAACGGTAATGCTTCTGGCCGCCTGGTCAAAAAAGAAATCCCTGCTGTTCCGGCTGGGAATGGCGGCAATGTCCTTGCTGTTCGGCGTAAAAAGCTCCTGCGGTATTCCCGCGCCGGCCGGCTTCAGGTACTCAAGCTTTATGAGGAGTATGCGCCTGACCGCCTGCCTGATGTGCGCACGGAAAGCCTCGTCGCCGCGATACCGGCTCTCCACAGCCTTCCAGATGGATTCGCCCAGTCCCGGCGTCTGCGAAAGCATTATCATATCGTTTCCCGCGGCAAGGGCCTCCACGCAGATTTCAGAAAAAGACAGATTGCCCCAGCGCGCCCCGCTCATATACAAATCGTCGGTCATAAGTACGCCTTTAAAGCCCAGCCTTTCGCGCAGCAGGGTTTTCGCGAAGAAAGGGCTTAGGGAGGCGGGGCGGTTGTCGCCGGTTACAGCCGGAAAACTCAAGTGCCCCGAAAGAATGGCCGGTATGCCTTCGGATATAAGAAGACGGTACGGCAGAAGGTCGCGGTTCCACAGCACATCGAGGCTGTCGGTTATTTCGGGCAGTCTGCCGTGGGAGTCCCCCTCCGCGCCGCCGTGACCGGGGTAGTGCTTTGCCGTACTGATAATGCCCGCCTTTCGCAGGCCCTTGTAAAAAGCGACGGAAAGGCTCGCCGTCAGCGCGGGGTCTGACGAAAAAGCCCTTGGGCCTATGACGTGGGCCAGGGGGTTTGTGTAGACATCCACCGCAGGAGCGAAATTCATGTTGATCCCCAGAGCGCGGATCTCCTTGCCTATGTAGAAACCGCTCATGTATGCGTCGTAGGGCCGGCCGCTTGCGCCTATGGCGAGGTTCCCCGGCGTAACGGATGTCGCGCCCCTGATGTGCCTGACCCAGCCGCCTTCCTGATCGGTCGCGACAAAAAGGGGAATACCGTGGGGCGTGGAAAAAGCGGCCTTCTGCATGGCGGCGGCGCTGCCGGCGAGGGTGTTGAGGTTCTCCGCGTTCCAGCCGAAGATTTTTATTCCGCCTATATTACGTTTTTTCAGCCAGGACATAATGAGCGGCGTGGGCCTTTCGGTCTCATAGCCCACAAGAAAAACCTGCGCGAGAATCTCTTCATCGGACATAGCGGCCAGAAGCTCGTCCGCCACAGCCTCAGGCGGCCCCTCCTTCCAGAAAAGCGGCGGCTCGTCCGCGGGAAGCGGCTGGGCGGTCAGCAGCGCGGAATGAAAACTGAGGAAGAAAAGAAAAAAGAGTATATTGAGGCGCATGATTTTTATTATAATACCATACTTTTGGGAAAAGAGGCAACAATTTTTCCCAAAAGCGCAGGGCGCCGGTGTTCATTTTTTTCAATATATGAGCCGGTTCCAAAATGAAGACCGTAATCATTCGTGCGCATTTTTGCTCGGCCCATAGCATTTGTATACAGCACCTCCGGCGCTTTGTTCCGATAGGTATGATTGTAGGTGTGCTATCGCACACACGGAATATGCCGGGGTTTTTAGGGCCTCGTTTTGACACGACCACGGAATAGAAAAATGCTGCATTTTTCTATTCCGCTTTGAAACTTGGTATTCATAAACACGCTTCGCGTGCATTTGCCAGGGCATGCAAAAACCGGGCCAAGAAATCGCACGCCGTGTGCTTGCCAAACGAGGCAAAACGGCCCGGCGTATACAAAAGCCCCTGCCGTTATATCCCGGCAGCCTGCCTTTAGGCAGGCTGTAAGCCGGCTTTCCGGGGGTTCCGCCGCCGCCTACGAAGCCGTAAAAACCAGACCTGAAAAATTGCAAAGCAATTTTGGTAACCGTTCACCGGCATAATCATGAGAAAGCGGAGTATAATTCAGACTTGCAGCAGTGACGGTGAAACAAGGTTATTCAACCTGGAATAAATACAATCATACAGAAAATCAATAAC
>JAISQU010000018.1 GCA_031274005.1 Spirochaetales bacterium | reverse complement strand
ATTAAGAATGAGATAAAGGCCCTGCTGGATAAACTTTAACCCGGGCATAGTCGTTCATTCTTTTTCGATTGAGGCGGTTCCAAAATGAAGACCGTAATCATTCGCGCGCATTTTTGCATGCAAAAACCGGGCTTTCCGGGGCTGCGCTATCGCTCCGGCCCCGGCTGCGCCGTGGCTAAACCCCTGCAATCCCTTGCGCCCCACGGGATTTTTGCACTTCGCGCAACTCAATTTTTTATAGTGAAGGTAAGCGCTGTTGCCCTGCAGGCCCCCTTGCAGCGCGGGCGTCTTTGAGTGTATTGTTTTTTTATGTACAACTTTGACGAGCTTATTCCCCGCCGCGGGACATCTTCCTACAAATGGGACGACCCCCATGATCCGCCGGACACGATTGCTTTGTGGGTCGCGGATATGGATTTTCCCGCGCCGCGGGAGGTTACCCGCGCCCTGCTTGAAAGGGCCCGTCATCCTGTGTACGGATACAGCCGCGTTTCGGAGAGTCTTTCGGAGGCTTTTATCGCCTGGCAGGAGCGGCGTAATGGCTGGCGGATAGACGGAGACTGGATTGTCCCTTCTCCGGGTGTTGTACCTGTTTTGCATTTCGCCATTGAGGCGTATACGAACGAGGCGGACGGGGTTGTTATTCAGACTCCTGTGTACCCGCCGTTTTCCCGCGCGGTTAAGCTCTTGGGGCGGCGTCTTGTCCTGAATCCCCTTGTACGGGACGGCCTTCGCTACCGTATGGATTTGGCGCAGCTTGAATCGGTTATTGACGCGGGGACAAAGCTCCTTCTTTTGTGCAGCCCGCATAATCCTGTGGGCAGGGTGTGGAGCGCCGCCGAGCTGCGGGAACTGGGAGAGCTATGCCGCAGGCGCGGCCTTACCATTGTAAGCGACGATATACACTGCGACCTTATTATGCCGGGGGGGCGTTTTGTTCCTCTTGTGTCTTTGGGGGAGGAGTTCGCACAGACGAGCGTTACCTGCCTTGCTCCCAGCAAGACTTTCAACATTCCCGGGGTCGGCAGCGCTTTTACCGTTATACCCAATCCCAAACTGCGCGCCGCTTTTCGCAGGGCGGGCGAGAAGACCGCGCTTCTTTCGCTGCCCGGTTTGTATAACGCTGTGGCCGCCGAAGCCGCCTACCGTTTCGGCGGACCCTGGCTTGATGAGCTTTTGCCCTATCTTCGGGATAACTTTCTCTTTTTGAAAGATTTTCTGGCAAAAGAAATGCCTTCCGTCGCGCCCGCGCAGCTTGAGGGGACATACCTTGCGTGGCTGGATTTTTCCGCATACGGTCTTGCGGACGGCGAGGTGACGCGCCTCCTGCGCGAGGAGGCCCGCGTGCGGCTGAACGACGGGCCCTCCTTTGGTATGGGGGGAGAGGGTTTTCAGCGGCTGAACTTCGGCTGTCCGCGGGCTGTTCTGAAAGAGGCTCTTACGCGCGTCGCCGCGGTCTTTTCCGCGTATGAAAAAAACTGACGCAGAACGCGAACTAGAGAACCATATATGACGAGGGGGTTGATATGAAAAAATTATTGAGCGGCGCAGTGATTTTGTGCGTTCTTGGTTTGGCGGGGGCCGCGGCCCAGGCAAAAACTTCCGTTGAAGTGTCCTTTGCCTTTACGCGGCAGAGCGGTTCCGGCAGTAACCAGTTCGCCGTATGGATCGAGGACTCAGGCGGGCGATATATAAAAACCCTGTTCGCGACGCGCTTTACCGCCCGCGGGGGGTGGCAGAAGAGGCAGCAGTCCATCCCCCTGTGGGTGCGGCAGTCAGGATTAAGCGGGATGGGGCAAAAGGAGATCGACGCTTTTACCGGCGCGACTCCTTCGGCGGGGAATCAGGTCTTTATCTGGGACGGTACGGACGCGAAGGGGAACGAGGTTCCCGCGGGGGACTACCGCGTGTACGTAGAAGCGACGCTCCGCGGTGAGGACAGGGTTGTCTACAGCGCCGCGGTGCGGCTTAACACAGCGCCCGGCGAGGCCGGGGTCAGTACGCAATATTTCGGCACAGAGACCGCCGAACGCGCGATGATCGCGGAGCCCAGGGTAAGAGTCATTCCGCGGTAACCGTAACCTTTCCCTCTACTTTGACTTCGCCTTTTGCGTCCTCGACGCAGACGGCGCAGTCTATAAGTTTTTTTCCGTCCTGTATGTAGGCGCGTTTTACCGTACCTTTCGCGCAAAGAATATCGCCGGGCCTGGTGAGGGCCTTGAAGCTGACGCCGTACTTCACAACGTTTTTGACTCCCGCCCAGTCTGAAATCATCCGGCCTAAAATGCCCATGACGAGCATCCCGTGGGCTATTGTTCCGTCAAGGCCGGCTTCTCTGGCGTTTGCGGGAATTGTGTGTATGGGATTAAAGTCGCCCGAAGCTCCCGCATATTTGATAAGCTGAAGCTGGGTTATTTCCTGTCCGGCGAGCGGGGGCAAAAGGTCCCCTTCTTTTATTGAATCAAACCGTATGCTCATTCTACCGCCTCACTTTGCCGCGGGCGGCACTATGATTGTCATGCGCGACACCAGAACCGTTTCGCCGCCGCGGGCGCAGGTTGTTTTGAATGCGGCCATCTCCATGGCGCCGCCCCGCAGGGCTTCCACTGTGATGAGGCAGTCAAGTTTATCGCCCGGATATATGGGCGCAAGGTATTCGTATTCCTCTTTCGCGTGCAGCAGCCTTTTGATGTCTATACCCATCGCGCTTATGAGATCCCAGATGCCGGGGCAGCCGCCGAAGGTTATGACCGTAGAAAAAGTAAGCGGCGCGGGGGTATCCGCGTAGCCTTCTTTTTGCGCGGCTTCGGGGTTCGTAAAAATGGGATTGGGGTCGCCTATCGCCGCGCAGAGTTCGCGGATTTTCGAGCGGTCAACCTCAAAGGTATATCGGGCAATTTCCCTGCCCTTGCAGCTAAGGTCTATAGCCATAACGCCTCCTGCACTCTAACCCCTTTTTGCGTTTTTCGTTTCAGGACGCCGAGGCCGCTATGGGATTAGCTTTCGTATCCGCGCTCAAGGGAAGCCGAATGGTAAAGGTGGTGCCTTTTCCGTCCGTGGTATACAGCTTTATAGACCCGTTCAGTTCGTTCAGCCGTTCCCCAACCAGATTTAACCCTATGCCGCGGCCCGCGTAGGAACCGGCTTTTTCCGCCGTCGTAAATCCGGGCAGAAAAAGCATTTGGGCCAGGTGTTTTTTATCAGGTTCCTGCCCGCCCCTGATCAGATTTAATTTTCCCGCCGTTTCACGGACGCGGTCAAAATTAATGCCGTGCCCGTCATCGGTAAGTTTTATGAGGATGCAGTCGCCCTCCGCTTTAATCGACAGCGAAATAAGCCCTTCTTCGTCCTTACCCCTGGCAATCCGCTCCCCGGGAAGCTCTATGCCGTGGAATACCGCGTTACGCACAAGCTGGGTAAGCACTTCGCGCATAACCCGCCGGGGACCATTTTCTATGGCCGCGGGGTCAATGTCCTTCACGACGAACCGGACCTTTTTTCCCAAAGCTTCACAGGCTTTTTCGCTCGCCCGGTTCAGGGACTGGATAAGCACATATTCATCCTGCCGTTTGAACTCTTTATGCTTAAATGAAGTTATCTTATTAATCGTTGTCTGGAATTTATCCCTCTCACGCATGATTTGTTCCAGTTCCAGCGTAACATGCAGCACGGCTTCAAAAGGAATCTCTTTCTGTTCCCGCAGCCCGCTTATGGTCGATTCAAGCTCCTGGAGTTTCGCGCTGTAGCTCTCCAGCCCCAGAATAATCGCGTTTGATTTTATCGCGTGGAC
>JAISQU010000010.1 GCA_031274005.1 Spirochaetales bacterium | reverse complement strand
GGGGCCAGTTTGTTTTATAAATTGTCAACTATTTTATACATCTTTCGAGAATTTCAAAATATTAGGGCTATTTCTCTGAAAATTTGGATAGTTAACAGGTGATACTTTGAATTGCTGCTGGAGGCAAAGCGCCGCTTGACAGGGAACGGCGCATTCGTTACTGTAGGCTCGTTACAATTGAAATTGTAGTATTGCCTGCCGGATGTATCCGGATCAAATCCAAAGTCAGTTTATAAAGGGCGGAAAAGATTCCGCCTTAAGGCATGAAGCCTGTCCTGCGCCGCAAAACAATGCGGTTTGGGCAGGCTTTTTTATTTTTCAGGGGGTAACCATGAACGCAGATTGAATAAAACCATTCTCTTGCGGCTACAAGCTGAAGGTCAACCGGAGTCACCGGATTCCGGCAGGCAAATTGGTGTGGGAACATCCGGAAACGCCGGTACCAAAGTTCCGCTCACCCGACATTCTTTATAAGGAGTTTTGTATGCTAAAGCGTTTGAGTACGTATTTTCTTGCAGGGGGACTGTGCCTTGTCATATTTCTGCTCTCCGCCTGTCCCTCAGAGGTAAAAATAATCCCTACGGCATTGACCAATGCCGTTTACACAGGGGAGCTGCCGGGCGGCGACTGGCTCAGCATCTGCTTTACAAGTGCTCCCGCCGCCGCTACCGGGAAAGGAAATGTATTCTGGGCCGCCAATGCCGCTGTTACCCAGTGTGATTATACCTACAACAGTGTTGAGGGCACCGGGGAAATAAGCGGCGGAGGGGTAAATCCGGGCGTCTTTCGTATAAGCGATGATGACGGAAGAAGCATCACTTTCTCCAATTATGCAGGCTCCGGTACGGCGCGTGAATTCCGGCAGATCCGGCAGACAAACGGGACTCTTAATGTGGTGCCTTTTGCTCCTGCAAGCGGCCCCTTAACCGGGGAAAGCACCATGGGCAGCCTTTACAATACCGTATGGGCAGGCGAAACCACCGAGACAAATTCATGGCTCACCATAGTCTTTGATACAGGTGGAGGGCTGACGTATTTCTTCGGCCACAAGGCCAATTCGCCTGAGACCATTAACAATACGGACATCACCTTTGCGGCGGCAACTTCAAACTGCACGGTAACGTCTGCTGCGGCTATTCCTTTTGCCAATGCCAACAGGTTTACCATTGCCTTTGGGCAGGGCGGGGTAATGACCATCGCCGTTCCCGGTTCTAGCGGCAGTTCTCCGATCAACAAGACGTTCCGCCGTCTGCGTTAGCGGCCAGGTGTTCTGGTTCCTGTATTTGCCTGGAGTCCGGGCTGCCTGAGATCCAGGCTTGAGCAAAGGGCGATTTTTTATACTTCGCCGGTTTTACACAATTTTATTCATTAGGAGGCAAACGCCATGTTTGCAGGATTTTTTCCAGATTTTGAAGGTACGGCGGGACAGGGACGCCGGCGGCGGTCGCAACGCCGCATAAGAGCGGGGGCATTTATTGCTTTGGCGCTTTCGGTTGTCCCGGTTCCTGCACAGGAAGAGGAAGTTGTTCTGTCTGAAGCGGAAATCAGCGCCAAAAGAGAAACTGCCGAGCATATAAGCGCGGAGCAGATGGAAGAGCGGGGGGATACCAATCTGCTGGAAGCCATACGCTGGGTTCCCGGCATCTGGACAAATAACGGGCATCCCGGCTACGACACCGGCGGCTTCGGCTTGCGGGGCTATGGCGGAGACCCCCACAACGGCGACCATCTTGCCCTTTTTATAGACGGCGTTCCCATGATAGACCATTATGAGGGGCGCATTGACTACAATTCCGTTTTAACAGGCGGGATTGAAAGTGTCGATATTGCGAAGGGCTATAATTCCGTGCTTCTGGGGCCCAATAATATAGGCGGCACCCTGCTTGTAAGGTCCGCAAGGCCCAGAAGGCTCTTTGAACTGAGAGCCAGCAGCGCCGTCAATTTGGACGGCGGCGGTTACGCCGGAACGGTTGATTCCGTCACGGCCGGCACGAGGCTCGGGATTTTTTATGGCCGGGCCGGTTTCAGCGGAAGTTTTATCGACCACTGGAGGCTCCCGAACAGTTTTGTGCCGGCAGATACGGTAGCGCCAGAGCTGGGAGGAAATCCGCAAAAAGAAGGCAACAGGATTTTTTCCGGCTCCACCTCTTTGGGCGCAAACGCCATGCTGGGTATCGCCCCTTTTGAAAACCTTGACATCTGGACCACCTACAGTTTTTCTTTTCGCGACAAAGACGAGAATCCGCCCCCTGTTGGCGGCACCAACCTCAGGATTATGGCGTGGCCCTATGAAAGAAGGCATACTGCGGCACTCCATGCGGAATGGACGCCGCCGCGCTTCGAGGTAAATTTTCACGGCTATTTTGATACCTCCGAAAGCAGACAGGCCGACTTCAGCGGCAGCAACGCGGGAGGAATACGCTGGGCCGCATATCAAACATGGCTTGATACAGGAGCAGGTCTCGTCAATGATTACGAAAAATATACTGTTGGTGCAACTCTTGGCGGGGGCTTTACCATCAATGACCGAAACCGGATCGATATGTCCCTGCAATTCAGGCAGGAAAGCGAAACCTTCTGGAGAGACCCTGCGGGAATTCCCGAGCACACCGATGATTACAAGCGCAATGTATGGACCGATAATTTATGGTATGGTGCGGCGGAATATACCGTATCGCCTTTTGACCGCTTTACCGCGGTACTGGGATTCGGACTTGATTATATTGACCCCCAGGAAATATACAGCGTAACGGGAAGCGTCCCTTATACGCCTTCACCCAATTTGGTCCTTCCCGATCCTACTCTTACGCCCCAGTGGACAGCGGCTCTTTTTTACGACCTTACAGAACAACACGAACTCCATCTTACCTATGCAAAAAAACACCGTTTTGCCAGTTTTCTGGAGAGGAATTCGTATCTGCCCGCTTCGGGCGCTACCAGCTTTACTGCCACCCGGCCCAATCCCGATCTGAAGCCCGTGGAAATGCACCATTTTGAGTTTGGCTACAAGGGATATTTTCTGAACAACATACGCATCACCGCCGCGGTCTTTACCAACTATGAGCGGAACAGAATTGTGCGTGTTCAAATTACGGGGGACCCGGATTACGGCTACGAGTATCAAAATCTGGATGAATTTCTGTATTACGGCTTTGAATTCGGGACGGAAATGTTCCTTAACCAGTATTTCACGCTGGGTGGCGCAATGGGCATAAACAAGTATGCGGTCCTGCACAGCACTCAGAACCTGAAATATTTGGGCTCCACGCCGCAGCTTACGTCAAACGGATATTTCAGCATTTCGCCTTTTGCCGGTATTGACACAGGAATCGTAGAGAGCATCAGGATTATGCCGCGCTTTGAGTATGTTTCCATTGTGGATACCGGCGGTACTACCGCCGCTGCCGCAAGGACCGTTATTTACGATTATGCGCTCCTTCATATCAACATTACTGCCGATATTGCGGAGAACTATTCGTTGTCCCTTGCGGTTTTCAACCTTCTGGACGAGCTTTACGAAGTGTCGCAGTACCATCCGGGGCCGGGGCGCAGCTTCCGAATCTCCGTCGGGATAAAATTCTAGCCGCCTGCTGCACTTGTGGGTTTTCACGGCTTTTTTAGCTAAAAAAGCCGTGAAAACCACGATTAATGGGCCATGCTACGGAGTTTTCAGGGTAAGAAATCGCCTTGCAGTCGATTTTTGGAGGTTTATGCGCGAAGCGCGACAAACTCCTGGGGTCGGGCGGTTTCAAAACCAATTGGTTTTGAAACCGCCCGCTGTTCAGGGATGGAGCTGTTTGGAAATCCGCCATGAATACGGAAAAGAAGATAAAACTGGGCATTTTGACGGCTTCCGCCGCCATTCATATACTGATTCTGTTTTTTCTGGTTTTCGATATCCCCCGGAAACAGGTAAGCCTGGAAGAAGCTTCTTTTTTCAGCATGGTAAATATTGCGGAACTGCCGGAAATTCCCCCGGCGATCCCTCCGCCTGCCGCGGCACGGCGGGAGCGGCCCCCGGCGGAACCCGTACCTGTTCAGGAAGAAATTGCGGAAACCTTTGTGGAGACGGAGGAAGAGCCGGAGCCCGCCGCGGAAACCGGCATTGCGGCGGAGGGGGAAGCGGATAATGCCGGAAGTGCGGAAGGATTGGCCGGTAACATGGAAGGGTCGGCAGCGGCGGCACAGTACATAAGAGAAAACTATCAGTATGTGCAGCGGCGCATATTGCAGCATCTGGAATATCCTTCCAGAGCAAGGCGGACGGGACTGCAGGGGGTAGTGGAAATAACCTTTACCATAAACATGAACGGTTCCACCAGCAACATCACCGTTAAAAAAAGCTGCGGCCATGAAATACTTGACGAAGAAGCGCTGCGGGCCGTGCGGAGCGCTTCTCCCTTCCGCCGCCCGGAAACGCCGGTACGGATAACCATCCCCATTTCATTCAAATTGACGTAGAAAAGGAGGAGAAGCGGTTTATGCACAGCGCCTTCTGTAGTGAAGGCGTATTTATATTTTACAGGAGAACCAGCATGAAAAGAATTCTATTTTTTACGGTCCTGGCCGGCGTATTGGCCTGGGGCAAGGCGGAGGCGCATGAGTTTTTTATCAGACCCGGCAGGACGGCCGTGTACAGAACCGGCGACACAGTGGACCTGGGCCTCTATTCTTCCCACAGTTTTACGGCGGGGGAAAGCATGGGGCCCCCCGAAAGAAACGAGGTCTATGTGCTGCAGGGCACAAGAAACATCCCTCTGGCCCTTTCAGCCAATGAAGGCCTCAAGATTTTCCAGATGCAGTACCGTCTTGACGGCGGCGCTTTGGCCGTTGCGGTGGCCCACAGGAAGCCGTCCTTTTCCTGTGCGACAACCGAAGGATCCAAGAGGGGTACCAGAAGCGAAGTAGAGTCCCAGGGGTTTACCGTTGTTACGTCAACCCTGAGCGAGAGCTGGTGTACGTTTTACATCAATCCCTCTTCCGGCGACAGAACTTTCTCCGCGCCCCGGAATCTCAGGCTGGAAATCGTCCCGGTAACAAACCCTGCTGACCTTAGGGCAGGCCGGAGCGCCGCATTCCGGGTGTTGTATACCGGAAGGCCCCTGGCAGGCTGCGATCTTGCCTACGCCGGAGAGAATGAGGAAGGCTTTACCTCAACCGTAAAAACGGATGACTCCGGCAATGCGGTACTGACGCCAAATGCCGCGGGCCTCCTCTTTGTGCGCGTAGGTTTCGTTGCTCCGGTAAGCGGGCAGGCCGATTATGACAGGGAATCGGTAACGTCCATTGCCGTATTCAGCGTTGCCAGGTAAGGCTGCGCCTGTCCTGGGCGGCAGTATTTTTTCTGCCGCCCAGGCCCTCATACAACAGGAGAATCCCGATGAGTCTTCTTGAACTGTTCAAAATGGGCGGTTTATTCATGTGGCCCCTTCTTTTCTTTTCGGTAGCTACGGTAGCCATAGTGATTGAAAGGGCCCTATTCATATTCCGCCATAATTTACGGCTCGGCGATGTCAGGGAACAGTGCCTGTCCTACATCCAGGAACGAAACATTGCGGAGGCCGGCCGGTATCTTCAGACACTGCTGAACCGCCGCCTGGGCTCACGAATACTGCTGGCCATGATAAAGCGCCACAATCTGTCGGAAAGCCGCATGGAAAAAGCCGCGGAAGCGGAAGCGCTGTCCTGCATCAATTCCCTGGAAAACGGTTTTAACTTCCTCACCGCGCTGAGTTCCCTTGCGCCCCTTACAGGTTTTTTGGGAACGGTTTCAGGAATGATCGGCGCATTCAAGTCCATTGCGGAAGCAACCGAAGTTAATGCCCAGATAGTTGCCAATGGAATTTACGAGGCTCTTATTACCACGGTTTTTGGCCTTATTATAGCAATTATTGCCATGAGTGCACACATTCTTTTTACCCACGTTACCGACAAGTTTGCCGCAGAAGTGGAAATTACCTGTTCTGATTTGGCAACAGAAATTGCAGCCACAGGGAAAATGGAAGGGCCATGAACCGGCGGCGCAGAAAACGTACCGGATACAGTGAATCAGGCTCCTCAAGCGATATTGCGTTTCTTCTTATCATTTATTTTATTGTGATCGCCGGATTCAATGTCCACAAGGGATTGTTGATGCATCTTCCGGTAAAAGATTCCGTCCGGCTCTTGCAAAAAGAGGATTTACTGCGTTTTGAGATGGACAGCACAGGGCAGGTTTTTTATCTGGGGCTGGCCGTACCCCCTGCCGGAGCGGAAGAAATTATTCTGAGCGGTATGGGAGCCCGGTCAAACAGGGCTGTAATTCTACAGGTTTCACCCCAGGCTCCCTGGCAGAAAGTTGTGTCCTTTGTGGAGACAGCACAGAAACTGGAAGTGGAAGCTTTTTCCTTTTCCATAATGCCGGAGTAATGCGATGAATATTCGGAAAGAACGGAAACCTTTTATGGTTCCCCTGAATTCCATGTCGGATGTGGCGTTTCTTCTCCTCATTTTTATCATGCTTGTATCGCTGATCAATTACCGGAAAGAAGTTGCGATAGATTATCCCCTGGCGGAAACAGTAAAAAAAACAAGCGCCGAAAAAAACCTTGAAATATGGATTGACCGGGCCGGAAATACCTATCTTGACGGCTACAGTTCAAGTCTTGAGGGTGTTGCACAGGCCATTGAAGAACTCTATCTGAATGCTCCCGATACACGGGTTCATGTCATTGCCGACAGGGAAACCCCCTTTGCCTTTGTCAGCGGCGTTCTGGATATTCTCAAACTGAATGAATACAGGGTGGTGAGTTTTGTGGTAAAAGACGCATGAATGGGCGCAATGGCCAGGCGGGGACCGGGGGGCGTTGCGGGGGGCTGCGGCGCACTCCTCCGCCTAAAGGCGGAGGGTACTTATGGTAAACGGGGAATTTTTCTGCGCCGGAGCAGGCCAAATTTCTGCGTGGACAACCTGCG